>NZ_CAKJTO010000116.1:0-13832 GCF_917627405.1 Protofrankia sp. Cj5 | reverse complement strand
AGTGACGGCCGTTACAACGCTCGGAACAGCAGCGATACGGCATGTGCGGAGAACGGGGCCAGGCCCGGGGACGTAGCTAACGGGGTGCGAAACAGCTAAAACCGGCGTCAACACGACCCACCCCCGACTACCGCTAATACAGCCCTGGACACACTGTGCTCAAACTGGCTACAACAATCATGATCGCCGTTTATGGCTATTCCGCCAGGACGGAATACGAACCGGCCCGTTACCGCCGGCGATCAGCGATCAGGGTCCACGGGCTGGGCGTGGCGAGGGCCCTGCGGTGCCGGTTCTCGGCCCAGTACCACACCGAAGCGGCCATCACCTCGCCTGAGTCCCGTACCTGCCGGGTGGGCTCGAACGGCCGCGACATGCTGGTGTAGCTCTGGAACATGGCCAGCAGCTTGACCGCCCGTTGCTGCGCCGGGGACAGCCGCTGCTCGGCCAGCGGGAGGAAGAACCGGTTCCAGCTGTCGGTGGAGACCGTCGGCGGTCTGTCGATCGGCTCGACGCCCTTCGTCGTCCGGTATGTGTTGATGGTGTCGCAGGCGATGTCGACCAGCCTGGCCAGCCGCAGGCTGCCCTGCCCTCCCGCGATGACCTCAGTGCGGGGCGCCGTCGGCGGGGCACCGAGCGCCGCGTCGACGATTACGTCGGCGACCTCGTCCACGGGGCTGATCTCGGCGTAGCCGTCGGGATCCCCAACCACCACCGCGGCCAGTCCGGAGACCAATGCCGGTAACAGGGTGTAGGGACCGGAGAAACGAGTGATTCCGCCGTCGCCGCGCCGGCCCATCACCAACGGTGGGCGGACCACCGTCACCGGGCCGCGATGGCGGGTGGACACGATCTCCTCACAGGCTGCCTTGGACCACTCATAACCGTTGCGGTAGCCCTCGAACTCCGTGCCCCCGCAGCCCGTGGGGAGGCGTGCCCCGTCCACATAAGCGGTGGAGACGTGAACGACGTGCGTCTCAGGGCCGGCCAGTCCGAGCACCGCGCGCAGGGTGTTGATATTGGTGGTGGCCTCGTCCCGGGTCATGCTCCAGTGGGTGGCTGCCGCGGTGTGCACGATGGTGTCCCAGCGGCCGGCCAGTGCGGGCGGCGCCGGCTCCTGACCAATGTTCCAGCAGACGATGGAAGTGTCGGTGGCCCGCCGCGCCACCCGGACGAGATCCGGTGCCGCGGGGTGGCTGAGCAGCCGGTCAGCGGTTTCGGTGCCGATGACACCGGTTGCCCCGGTGATGAGGATGCGCATCACGTCTCCCGCAAAGAGGTCAGGACCAGGCAGGCGTTCTGCCCGCCGAAGCCGAAGGAGCTGGCGGGCGCCGGCGCCACGGCCACGCTTCTGGAGGCCACGGCCTCGACGAGACCGGCCGCCGAGCTGGCAACGAGGGCGACCGGCGGCCGGTCAGCCACAGTCATCCACGGGGACCTGACGGGCATCCCCGGGGACCTGGCGGGCCACCAGCAGTTCGACAGCGTGTCCGACTGTTTCAGCCCGGACCAGCTCCTCGGGCTCGATCCGGACGCCGAGCACGCGTTCTAACTGCGCGCCCACCGCCATCAGCTCCAGGCTGTCGATGTCGAACTCGGCACGCAGGTCGGTGTTGTCATTGATCACGTCGATGTCGGCGCCGAGGACATCGGCGATGGTGGCGCGGACGACGTCGGCCAGCTCGCGTTGCTGCGGTGTCATGTTCATGTTTTTCCTTGTTGCTCCTGGTTCGGTGTTCAGTTCAGGCCAACGGCGATCGCGTGGGTGGCCACGGCCAGCGCCGTCGAGGATGTCGAGTGCCTGCTCCAGCTCGGCGTTAGGGCTGGTCATAGGAACTAGGCGCTGTCGTGAGCACGAGCGCGGTTACCGGCTGTCGGTCAGCCGCCGCTCAAGCGCGGTGAGCATCTGCTGGGCGTTCTCCCGCAGCGCGGCGGCGGCAACCGGATTCAGCATGCCGGCGAGCAGCGGGATACCGATGTCGAACTCCAGGTGCAGGGACACCAGGCTGGCGCTGTCGCCGGCCGGGCGGACGGACCAGTAACCGACGAAGCGCGACAGGTCCCCGCTGATCTGACGGAAGTCGCATCGGCGGGCCTGGTGATCGAGATACTCGGCCGCCACCCACTCCAGCACCGATCCCCTGAGCCAGACCGACCACGCCGTTGTCCGATGGTCCGCTCCAGAGCACTCGACGATCTCAACCGATCGGACGTTATCCATGCACTGTGGGTAGTTTTCGACGTCGGTGACCGCGGCCCAGCTCTGGGCAGGCAGGGCGTCGATGGACAGTTCGGCTGCGACTGTGGGCATCGGAGGCTCTCTTGAGGCGAGATGGGTCAGGACCGTGGCGCCAAGGCGTCCGCCCGAGCGGACGCCAGCGCGGGTGGCAGCAGGCGGCGCAGGACAGCCCGGGGGAACGCACGGATATGGGTGATGGCGTAGGACTGCTCCACCAACGCGCAGCCCAGCTCCCGCTTTGGTTCGTAGGCCGTCTGGGCGAACCTGATATGCTGGCACTTCTCCGCGATGGCGAGTTCAATGGCCGCGTAGTGCACGTTGTGATAAAGCCGGGCCCGGTGCGCCAGCCGGTAGTCCAGCCCGATCCGCACCCCCACGGCACCGTGACCGCGGAAGAAGCAGTGCAGGAAGGCCACCAGCTTGTCCCCGTCGAAGCAGGCCACCACCCGCTGCTCTAGGCCCTCGGCGTCGGACAGCGCCCGCAGGAACACCCCGTCGAGGACATCCAGTGTCTGGTCGGCGCGCACCATCACCTGCTGGTAGAGCCCGAGCATGGCGGGCAGCAGGTCCGCGAAATCCCTCCGCACTTCGATTCTCAGTCCCGGGTGGTCGCGGAAATTTCGTATCGTGCTACGCACGTTCCGGCGTGCCTTCGCCGGCAGCGCGGCGATGTAGTCGTCAAAGGAGACATGGCCCAGCCGGAGCTCGGTGTCTGGCAGACTGGGCACGAAGAAGAAGCCGGCCGCCGCCAGCTGCGGGCGCAGCGCCGCCATGCACTCAGGCGCGAAGTCCTTGAACACAACCGTTCCCAGCCGGTTCCGCCGGGCGTACCGCAGGACCGCCCGCACCAGCAGCTCGCAGACCTCGGGCTGGAGCGGTCCCCGGCTCAGGACCCGGCCCGGACCGAGGAAGTTGCCGCAAAACAGCATGGGCACGCGCAACAGCCGAGGGAACAGCCTGCGTACCGGGGCCAGCAGGCGTCGCTCGCCAGAGCCTACAACGTCGTCGAGCCGCAGCTCCCGGAAAGCGGCCAGCGGCAGGATCGCGCAGATCTCCCCCGCGCTCCGGACCACCACGTAGGCGTACTCGTCCGGCCCGATGGCGCCCTGTTCCATCGCGGCGAAGACCTGCCGTGCCCACATGGGGTCGTCCGCGGGAGCCAGCCCGTCCCACACCTGCGCCGGGATAGCGCCCACGCCGGGCAGGACATCGACAGCATATCCGGCCGGCGCCGTCACCACGCCGTGGCCACTGTGCTCTGCCATGGGTTCTCACCACTCCGGGCCGGGTCAAGGGGCAGGGACGGGAACGGCGCGGTCAGCTGATGCGCGGCGGCTGACCGGTAAGCGCCGTACATAGCGGCTGGGCCATCCGGCCCGCAGCGGGCGGATGGGAGACCGGACCGGCGGTGGCCGAGGCGAGGCAGGCCGGCTCGGCCGAGCTGATGAACGACAGTTCGGCGGACGGCCGCCGCGCCGACACGGTGTCCATGCCGGGGCGGAGCCGGTCAGGTACGGATCTTTCGCCACCGAGAAAGCTCACCTGGCTGCCCTTTCCGAGGTCATGACAGGGAGACCGACACAGGCGCGCGGGCCGATGAAGCCGTGCTCAGGCGGTGTGCCCCGCAGGTCCCACCTGGATACAAGGAACTGTAATAGGTCATTTACTGGCTGAACACCCCCAGTTGGATATCTCCATCCGCAGTACCGCGGACCGGTCAGTGCCCGCCGCCACCGCTTCAATCAGAAAATTATGATTAAAAATAAAAACAGCTGGCTATTGCCGGGCCGCTCTACGGCGTGTTTCCGAAGCAGTCGTTTGATCAGGGAGCCGTGTCCAGGTAGTTCCTGGCTGGACACGGCTCGCCCGGACAGAAGATTCACAAAACAGGTTCTGCAGGACTCCGGAAACCGGGATTTTCACCTGGGCACCAGCGAGAGCGATGAACCGGCCACCGGTGGCCAGGACGGACGCGGACCATCCAGACCATCGACATCCGCGGGAGCCGCCCGGGCACCGTCACCATTGTGCCGGTCATCCCGGCTGGCAGGATCAATGTTCAGCGATGATGCCCGGCCGTCGAGTCCGGCTTCATCGGCTGACTCCAGTCAGCCAGGCCTTCCAGGCCTTCCGGCACCTCCGGCACCTCCGGCACCTCCGGCATCTCCGGTGTCCCGGCGGCATATGCGAGCTCGCCGTGCTCCGCGAGGTCCAGGCCGGTCCACTCCTGGCGCCGGCTCACCCGGTTACCGACGATCAGATCAATGAGCATACCGATCAGATACGTCGCAATCAGTGAATACATCACGACCACGGTCAGCGCCAACAACTGGTTGCCGAACAGGTGAAGCCCGCCGCCGTGGAAAAGCCCATTGGCGCCATCGGGGTTGACGCTCTTGGTCGCGAAGAGCCCGAGACAAAGAGTGCCAAGGCAGCCCCCGACCAGATGCACCGCGATGACGTCGAGGGAGTCGTCAAGAATGAGCCACGCCTTCAAACCGACCGCGAGACAGCACACCACTCCGG
This sequence comes from Protofrankia sp. Cj5, assembly GCF_917627405.1. Classification (NCBI taxonomy): domain Bacteria; kingdom Bacillati; phylum Actinomycetota; class Actinomycetes; order Frankiales; family Frankiaceae; genus Protofrankia; species Protofrankia sp. Cj5. Next base: position 9,067 of record NZ_CAKJTO010000116.1, on the reverse strand, counting down.
CCAGCGCGCCGATGAGAATGGCAGACATCGGTGTGATGAACCCCGCGCACGGAGTCACCGCGACCAGTCCGCCGAGTGCTCCGGTACCGGCTCCGAGGACGGTCGGTTTGCCAGTGCGGACGCGCTCGACCGCGATCCAGGTCAGCAGCGCCGCGGCCCCGCCGAGGTTGGTGTTGGTCGAGGCGAGGGCCGCCAGCCCGTTCGCGTTCAACGCGGCGCCCCCGTTGTACCCGAGCCAGCCGAACCACAGTATCCCGGCGCCGATCATCACCAGCGGCACGCTGTGCGGCGGCTTCTGCCGCTCAGGCCATCCCACTCTGTGTCCGAGCACCATCGCCATGGCGACAGCGGCGGCACCAGCGTTGGCGTGCACGACCATACCGCCACCGAAGTCGAGGGCGCCCAGCTTGGCGGCCCATCCGGTGGGCGAGAAGACCCAGTGCGCGACCGGCGCGTAGACAACTATCGGCCACAGCACGAGAAAGAGGATGTAGGCGGCGAACCGCCAGCGGTCCGCGGCCGCTCCGGTGACCAGCGCCGGGGTGATCACGGCACCCATCATCTGGTAAAGAGCGAATGCGATCACCGGTACCGCCAGCCGAGGCATACCGGGCACACCGCCGCTCAGGCTCGACGGCGTCAGTCCGGCGAAGTGCAGGCCACCGAGTAAGCGGTTACCGCCGTCGAACGCGAGCGAGAAACCGATCAGCGCCCAGGTGACGCTGACGACCCCGATGGCGCAGAAGCACTGCATCATGATGCCCAGTACGTTGTGCCGGCCTTGCAGGCCGCCATAGAAGAAGGCCAGGCCTGGTGTCATCAGCAGGATGAGAGCGGCGCAGATCAGCACCCAGGCGGTGGCGCCCGTATTTATTTCCATCCCGAGGTTCCTTCCCGGTCAACCGATGGGTTCCTTGGCGTCTACGGGTGCGGCTCTCCTGGAGTAACCTGATCATTCCGCGAGTGCGTAGCTACTTTGGTACCGAACCTGGTGGACCCGTTGTTGTTCTTGGGGTAGGTGGCAACGCCATTACCACCGACTTCTTCGACCAATCCGCGGTGCGCGAGATCCCGGCCCCGGTCCGGATTCAGTGGCGGCCGGCCTGACGTCACGGGCAGCATAGTTAACCAGCTCGACAGCACCGAAGCCGAGAAGCCCGGCCAGCGCCTCAACCAGTTCCGCGGAGATCCGTACCACACCGCGGAGCCTGTACCAGAACCGACAGCGCCAGGTAGCTCCAAACGGAGATCTCGGTCAGGAGGTCTCCATCTAGAGATAGCGGACAAGACGAAAATGCTGGACATTATCGTCATTGTCACAGTTGTCATGCCCCCCAATACGCACCGCGTCCCCGCCGAAGCGGGCGCCGTCTCCAGGAGGTCTGGGGCTCATGCCAGACCAAGATCACAATGCCTATGAGGTCGAACCCCCACCCTCTCGGGCTCCACGCGCAGTCCTCGTGTTCCTACTGACCGGAGTAGTGATCGCCGGTACGATATTGGCGTTGCGCACCACCTCCGGTGCCAGCTCGGAATCGTGCTCAGGCGCGCTCGCTCTGACCGTTGAAGCGGCGCCCGAGGTGTCCGCCGCTGTCCGTTCGGCAGCCGCCAACTACCAGCAGACCAAGCCAAACGTCGACGGCACGTGTGTCACCGTCCGGGTGAGCACACGTGCCGCCCAGGAGACCACGCGGCTGCTTGGCGGAGGGTGGCGAGAGGCGACCGCGGGAAACCAGCCGGACGTGTGGATCCCGGACTCCACGGCCTGGCTCGACATGGCTCGCCTGCAGGAACCGGCACGCGTCCTGGTACCGCAGAGCGCACCGACGATCGCGACCTCGCCGGTCGTCATCGCGGTGCCGCGGAGCATGGCCAAGACGCTGGGCTGGCCGAGCAAGAACCCGTCCTGGGATGATCTTCGTATCAACGAAGGGAGCACCACCTTCTGGCACGACCACAACGACAAGTACCCCGGCAAGTTCCAGGTCACCTTCGCCAGCCCACAGACGTCGTCGGCCAGCGCGGCCGCGATGATGTCCATCGCCGCGGTCGCGCTGGGCAAGCCGGCTGGAGAACTCACCGCCCAGACGTTCCGCGATGACATGTCCGCCAAGAAAGTGGTTCTCGACCTGGAGCGCAAGAGCTCGGCCATCGCCGACTCAGACGAGGCGCTGCTGGCCGGGCTACGCCAGGCCGACGCCGACACCAGCGGAGGAGGGCTGACCGGCCACGTCTCCGCGGTACCGATGTCGGAGAACATGATGTTCGACTACAACAACGGTGTCGTCGCTGACGGAAAGGCCACCCCGCCGAAGGAGCCACTCGTCGCGATCTATCCAACGGACGGGATCGCGGTCCAGAACATTCCGTTCGTTCAGGTCGGCCCGGATGGGAGCCCGGCTCACAAGGCCGCTGTCCAGGGGTTCCTGGAAATGATGCTCAGCAAGACCGGGCAGGACTCGTTCACTGAAGCGGGCCTGCGGGGCGAGGACGGAACGGCCCCGAAGCTCACCACCGACGCCGGCTTCTCCCCCGGGCTGCGTTTCGAGCCGGCGGAATCTGTCAACCCCGCGGCGACGGGGTCAGCACTCGCCCTGTTCCAGGCTGTCCACCAGCGTGGCGCGACACTCGCCGTCATCGACACCTCCGGTACGATGGGCGGCGTGGTAGCGGACAGCGGGGGCGTGACCCGGCTGAAGGTGGCCATCAGCGCGATGGATTCGGTGTACGCCGCGCTCGCCGAAGATTCCAAGATGGGACTGTGGCAGTTCTCCCGCGTTCCGGGCAGCACCGCCAGCTACCAGGAACTGGTGCCGATCGGCCCGATAGGAGAAGTGATCAACGGTACCTCCCGTCGGAACCTATTGATCCAGAACACCGACAGGTTGCAGGCCAAGGACAACGACGGGGGGCTCTACGACACGGCGCTCGCCGCGTTCCGCAAGCTCAGCTCCGTCTATACACCCGGCCGGCCGAACCAGGTCGTGTTGTTGACCGACGGCCAGGACGACAACCTGAGCAGTATTTCCCTCGACAATCTGATCACGAAGCTCAGGAGTGAGTTCGACCCGGAGCATCCCGTACATCTGATCACTATTGCCTACGGCGGTCAGGCCGATGCGCAGGCGCTCCAGCGCATCTCCGCCGCGACCGATGCCAAGAGCTATCCCGCGCGCGACGAGAACTCCATCTCCCAGGTGATCCTCGACGTGCTTACCACGCACTAGATCATCAGCTGAGGGGGGCCGCCCGGGTGGGCGGCCCCCCTCAGCTATGAGCGGGTTCCTCAGGCCTCCGCTCGCTCGGTAGCCAGCAGGTCCTGTAGCTCGCGCAGTGCTTCCCGGAGCCGGTCAGCGAATACCGACATCTCGCCGGCCATCGGGCGGGCCGCGCTCAGGTAGAGGTTGAAGCGGTCGGGCAGCAAGACGTAGGCGATACCGATGCACCGGCTGTTGGTCGGCCCGAAGCCGAAGTACTGGATGTTGGTCGACGGCGCGGAACTGGTATTCAGATAGTCGTCCCGCATCTTGAGCCAGCCGGGAGTCTCGTACAGGGCGGGTGCTTCGGTCACCCCCAGCGCCTCACCGCGCCGCTTCTGAATCAGCTGCAGTTCCCACAGATGCTGCTCGGGTGCCTGGCCCGTCTGGCACTCTTTCGCACGTTGCACATGCCTTTCGGCAGCTGCCCGGAACGCCGCTCTGCGGGTCTTCGCATCCGCTCCAGGGTCATCCATCGCGGCCACGAACCGCACCACCTCAGGTGTGACGACGCGCATCGCCTCCGTGCGCCCGTGCCGGTACTGTCTCGTCGCGATCGACTCGTACGTGGCACCCACGAATCCCCTGGTACGTTTGCGGGCGAGTTGATAGGCCAGCTGCACGAACGCATCCGGCGATATCCGTAGCCGCTTGGCCTGATTTCCACCGAAATCTTCGACGGACAGGGTGGCGGTAGCCGTGTCGGCGCTGTAGGCCGCGAACGAGGCTTCGGCGGTCCGCACCGTGCTCCGAAGGTCACCGTCCAGCGTGAATTCGATGGCCTCGATGACTGGTAGGCCCTGCGAGCGGCTCCCCGACCGTTCCGGGTGCATCTCGGCCGATGCGCCCAGCAGGGCGTCAACGAAACCGAGGATTGTGGTGCCGTCCAGACCACAGTGCTCCACGTTGATGCCCGCCGTACCGTCGGCAAAAACGATCAGAGAGACCGCCTTGTCGAACCAGCGGTTAGCGCTGTCACCATGCAGGAGCTGGTCGCATGCGGCCAGGGCGTCTTGGGGGGTGAAGTCCTCCAGGCACATGCAGAACAGCGCGGTCTCCAGCTCCTCGAGCGCGCCCGCGTTATCGGGATGACAGGCGAGCAGCGCTTGCCTGCTGGCGGCCCAGTCGGCCCGAGCCTGGGTGGTGAGGTGTCCGACAGACGTGTCAGGCGCGGCCCGCGTCGCACCGGCTTTCATGATCGATATCAGTCCTGCCGTAAGATCGTCCAACGTGTGGGGCCAGCCATCCGAGCCCAGCACGTCCATGCGGAACATGTTTCCGCGGAAGAACACGACGATATGGCGCGCCTGAGACGGGCCCGGCCATTTTTCGCTGTAAGGCGCGCGGACGGTGTCCTGCACGGGCCCGGGTATCCGTGTCGTGGAGAACAGGAACTTGTTCTGTTCCATCGAAAGCGCCTGCCCCCGCTGGACGATCGGCGCGACAAGTTCCTCGTCGAGCAGCAGTTTGTAGTCAACGGCCGCGGCGATGAGCCCGGCCGCCCGCTCCACCTGTCGCCGGTCCGAATCATTGAACAAGAAAAAGAAATTCGCGTTGAGGGCTATACGGTCACGGCGGCCCAGGTACCGGGACGGCCAGAATGTGTCGAGCCAGCTGTGCACGCCCGCCCCGGCGTTGTACTGTTCGAGTGCCGCGTGCAGGGTGCGGCCAGGACCGCCCGGCCGGAGGAAGGACGCGACCTCGGCCTCGGTCGCCGCCAGCTCGTCCATGGACAACAGCGGCGCGCACCACTCGAGGAATCTCTCGCAGCTCGCCTCCAGCATGGGCAGTGGTACTCGTGGCAGACGCTCTTCGCCGGCGAAGGTCCGGGCGGGTTCCTCTTGGCTGTTGAACGATTTCATCCTCGACCTCGCTGACTTGGGGGCATGTACGGCTCCTTATTTGTTGCGAGGTCCACGACTGGGCGATTCTTCGTCCCGCGCGGCCGAGAGATGTAGAGCTGCGCGTAGAGCCAGCCATCGGCTTCCAGACCTCGCGGATCCACTCCGACGGTCCACAGCGTGTCCAGGACAAGCGACTGCTCCTCGGGGGAGGCGAACCGTCGCTGCTTGAATACGCGGTCCAGGTGAACGGTTTCGTATCCCAGCTCGGCCAGGCTCGCCGCGACAGGCTCGAACGGGAACATCCGCAGGACGAAATGCGCCATCCACGGTTTACGCTCACCGTTCGCGTTGACGATGCGCGAGATGGTTCTGTCGGTAACATAACCAAGACAGCCCGTCGAGATGACGAGATCCGCTCCAGCGAGCTGCTGGCGTTGTTGCTCGGTGGGGTCGTTCTCTTCCAGATCGGCATGTACCGCGTCATCGATGAACCCTGCCGCGAGCGCGTACGACAGCGCCGGATGCGAGCTGTCAAGACCCACGAACTGGGTAGATCCGAGGTGGCTACGGGAACGGACCAGCTCCTGGTCACGGGTCAGTAACGTGTCGCGGGTCTGCTCGTTTACGTCGAAGCCACAGTAACGTTCGTACAGTTCGTCCATGGTTGCTCCATATTTCAACAGAGCCGCATTAATACCATAGGAACAACCGATGTCAAGAATGTTCAGAACATGACCAAAGCGCGACCTTCGGTATTCCTGAATAAGTTTCACAAAATATGGCTTGGCTAGTTGTGGAATGCAATATCCGAGCTCGCTTAAGGTGCTGAAATAAGCCCGCGGATCGGGTTGGGTATAAATGTGATCAAGTGAAACTTTCCCAGTGGCGTCAAAACGCACGGAGCGCGCTCCTTCGTTGATCGCGAAATGGGTGGTGGGCCGACGTGGGGTTCAGCTCGCCGGTCGACTCCTTAAGCCGGTAGTTGGTCGACGCGCGCGGCTCGTCCCTGGCCACCCGGCACTGGGCAGCAAGCGGTCCGCATCCATGCCGCAGGCAGGATGCGGTTGACTGGCGCACCGACGTCAGCGAACAGAGCGGAACCGACCGAGCAGAACAGCCTTCAGCGGTGCAGCCGGCCGGCAAACGCATGGAAGCAGCCGGCCGTGCCAGGGTGGCCCTGGCGACCGCGATGCGACCGTAGCGGTGTTCGATCCGACGTTACCCGATCGCGGCAGCATTGCCGCAGGTTCGTCGATACAGACCCGGCCGTACTCGACGAACACCTGCGGAGATGCTCCCCGAGCTGGCTCGGAAAAGGTCTGAGCAAGCCTGGCCGGGCCAGCTCAGAAACGCTTTCCCATTCTTCAGCACGCCCGGTCAGCGGCTTCCTCACCCTTCTCGGTCCAGCGGTGACACTGACCCACTGGAAAAACTCGCCACCGGAGACACACAGTCTCTCAACAATCCGTGCCCGATGCCGGACAGTACGCGTTTCCCACCACGCCCAGGTAACAGCAAACCACCAGGAGAACACACGGCGCAACAATTCGGGCCGCAACTGTCAGCACCCCGTGCAACCCGCTCAATCGCCACGGGACGATCGAGCGGCACGCGGACCGCGTCACACCCCCCTATTCTTCGCGCATACCCTTGACAACCCTCTCCTGAAGCTGAAATACCACATCTTGATCACGCAATGTAGTCACATCTCCGAGCTCGCGCCCCTCCGCGATGTCCCGCAGCAGTCGACGCATGATCTTTCCTGACCGGGTCTTCGGAAGGTCATCGGACCAGACGATACGCTGCGGCCGCGCCAGTTTGCCGATCCGTTGCGCCACATGCTGGCGCAACATCGTCACCATGTAGTCGTCACCTACCAGATCACCCCGCAGCGTCACGAATGCCACGATGGCCTGCCCGGTATCGTCGTCGGCCCGGCCGACGACGGCGGCCTCCGCGACGGCCTCATGCGAGACCAGCGCCGACTCCACCTCGGCTGTGGACAGCCGGTGACCGGAGACGTTGATGACGTCGTCCATCCTGCCGATGATCCAAAAATAGCCATCTGGATCCTGGCGGGCGGCGTCGCCGACCACGTAGATCGTTGGCCCGAAACGGGAAAAATAGGTCTGAACGAACCGCTCGTCGTCACCATAGAGGGTACGCAGCATGCCCGGCCAGGGTGCGGTGATGACGAGCACACCGACGCCGCTGTCCAGCGGCTCTCCCTCCTCGGAGTACAGCTCCGCGGCGATCCCAGGCAACGCGTGAGTTGCCGAGCCCGGTTTGGTGGTGGTCTGCCCGGGGATCGGCGAGATCATTATCCCGCCTGTCTCGGTCTGCCACCAGGTGTCGACGATCGGGCAGCGCTCACCGCCGATCACCCTGTGGTACCACAGCCATGCCTTCGGATTGATCGGCTCACCGACCGTGCCGAGAATCCGCAACGACGACAGATCATGACGCCCCGGATACAACGGGCCCCATTTCATGCAGGCCCGGATCGCGGTTGGCGCGGTGTAGAAAATGGTGACCCTGTACCGCTCTATCAGTTCCCACCAGATGGACCTGTCCGGGTAGTCCGGAGCGCCCTCGTACATGACGCTGGTAGCGGCATTGGATAACGGTCCGTATATGATGTATGAGTGGCCGGTCACCCAACCAACATCGGCCGAACACCAGTAGACGTCAGTGGCCGGGTCGAGATCGAACACCATCCGGTGGGTGTAGGTCACCTGGGTGAGGTAGCCGCCGGTGGTGTGCAGGATCCCTTTCGGTTTCGCCGTCGAGCCGGAGCTGTAGAGGATGAACAGCGGATGCTCCGCCTCCATCGGCTCAGCCGGGCACTCGGGGCTGGCAGCGGAGAGCAGGTCGTGGTACCAGATGTCGCGGCCGGTCCGCATCGGCGCCGCAGTGCCCGTCGAGCGGACGACGATGATGTGCTGGAGCGAGTCAAGGTCCCCCATCTCGGCGTCCACCGCCTCTTTGATGGCAGCCGTACGACCCTTACGGCGAGCCCCATCCACTGTGATCAATGCCTTGGCCGCGGATACCTCCATGCGCTCGCGTACCGCGGACGGAGCGAATCCACCGAAGACCACGTTGTGCGGGGCGCCGATCCGGGCGCAGGCCAGCATCGCGACGACCACCTCCGGGATCATCGGCAGAAAAATCCCCACCACGTCGCCCTTGCCCACGCCGAGGCTCTTCAGACCGTTGGCGAGCAGCTGGACGTCCCGATGCAGATCCGCATAAGTGATCGTCCGCTCTTCGCCCTCCTCGCCCCGCCAGTAATAGGCGACTCTGTCACCGAGACCGGCCTCGACATGGCGGTCCAGGCAGTTGGCGGAAACGTTCAGCCGGCCGTCCGCGAACCACGTGTAGAACGGCGGGCTGCTGTCATCGAGCCCCTTGGTGAAGGGGGTGTCCCAGCGCAGCAACGACCGTGCCTGGTCCAGCCAGAAGCCCACCGGGTCGCCAGCAGCGGCGTCCCAGTCCACCTGGTGGCGGGAGACGAAGCCGGCGGGCGGGGCGAACCGCTCGACCGCCAGGAGGCGTTCAAGGTCCTTTTCTAGCTCCGCGCTTTCCGCGTCTGTAGCGCTGCCCTCCGCGTCCGCAGCGCCAGTCATGCTCGTCGAAGCAGCCCCGTCATCCAGAGGAGCTGCGTTCAGGGTGCTATCTGTCATGACGTGTCCTCCTAGTGCTCGGTCTGTTCCTCAACGGGCACGGTTCGCCTCGGCTCCGGGCTTCCGGCGGCCTGTCGACCGGCAGGGCTGGCAGGGCCGTGCGCCGCCACGTGTCGTCGATCACATCCGCGATGGCGCCCAGTACGCCGCCCGCCTTGGTCACGGCCAGTTGCTGGCCCAGTTGTACTGGTCATGGCGACTCCTCGGGCCGGGGCAGAACGGGGCCTCCCGTGGAGGCGAGCCCAGGAGGACCAACCATGTGCATGCCGCCGCTGCCATC
>NZ_CAKJTO010000115.1:0-13876 GCF_917627405.1 Protofrankia sp. Cj5 | reverse complement strand
TCGAGCACACCGACCGCAACGTGCTGCACCGTATCGTAGGCTGAGCGGAAACAGTGCCCCGGCGAATGGCCCCGGCGAGCGGTTCCCAACAGCCGGTTCTCGGTGACAGCGGCCAGCGCCGCGCTCGATTTCGTGGCCAACCGCCGCCGTGCTGAACAGGTGCTCGGCGTCTCGTATGCCTTCGGGGCTGGTCCAGATATCGCCGATCAGGAGATTTCTGGGCGTCCGCCCGGGTCAGCGAGCGGGAAAAGTGTCGTGCAGCGCGCGGAGAATCTCTCCGTGCGCTGCCTCGATGTTCCCGCGGGGAAACCGGATCTCCTGAATCCCGGCGAGGTTGGAGAACTCCTCGACGCCTTCTTCCCGGATGATGATTGCCTTTTCGAAGCCCAGTCTGCCCTGGAAAAGGCCGGTCTCGTGAACCACGTTCTGGCGCGACCGGACGGTACCGAAATGCGTCTCGTCGTCCGCGGTGTGGAGGAGTAACGCGAAGTCCGCCTGCTGGAGCATCTCCCACACGACGTGCGCCGCCGACCGGCCGTAGCGGGGCGCGCTCTCGAAGGTCACCACTCGGAAACCGAACTCGGACAGGTAGTCCTTGAGGATGCGCCACAGCTGGTTCGGCCCGCCGTGCCCGATGAAGATCGTAGGTTGCCGCCCGCCAACCGCCCGTCCTTCGGGAGCTGTTTCGGGCTGGCGAGCACGCGGCACCGCCGAGCTCGAATCGTCGATCACCTCGAGAATAGTACGGGACATCCGTTCGTCTGGTAATTCGACGACCAGCTTCGCCCGCGGCGGGCGGAAGCGGTAGTCGAAAGAAAAATCGAAGAGCTCATACCGCGGCCCGTTAATGCTGATCTTGCCATGCTCGGACTGCTCGGGGTCATATGTGCTGAACCAGGCCGGCCGGAACACCAGCGCGTCCCCGCTGGGTGTGGACAGCCGCCGGGTAACGGGCCGGGCGGGTGTCCCCGACGGATAGAGTTCCAGTGCGACGACGGTGATCTCCACGTCATCGCGGCCGTGGTCGTCCTCCCAAGCGGCTTTCACGAACTCGTACCACATGTCATAGGCGCTCGCGAGCTGAGCGTCCGGCACACGGACAGCCATGTCGACTGCGGCCCTTGGCATTCAGGAACGTCCTTTCCCCGCTGGCACCGGCCAGATTACTCTGCCGGTCCTCGAGCGGTGCACGCCGTGTGCAAGCGGCGTAAAAGATGGCCCTGTCGACGGGCGACAGGCGTCGGCCGGGCCGATGCTGGCCAGGTGGTCAGGAACAGGCGAAGATGAGGAGGTGGTCATGCCAAGTGAGGCTCAGCCGATCGGCGCACTCAGCCGGAGCGGTTTGAAGATCAAAAAACTGTCCGAGCTCAGTGAGCCTGTGCTGGAGTCCTTCTACACAGAGGTCCTGACACCGGCCTTCCCGCCGGACGAACTCATTACCTGGGACGAACTGCGCGGGGCCGCCGCCGCCGACCTGGGCCCCGGCGCGCTGGTCCTCGATGGTGAAACCCCGCTGGGGGGAATGCTGGGTGAGATCTACCCCCGATCCGGGGTGCTCCTGCTCAGCTACATCGCGGTGCGGGCCGACGCGCGCGGTCGCGGCATCGGCCAGACGCTGCTCACCGATGTCATCCCCCAGTGGCGGGCGGCCATCCGGCCGTCGTTGGTGATTGCCGAGATCGAGGATCCGCGTTTCCACCAGCCGAATGTTTACGGTGACCCGGCGGCCCGGCTCAGGCTGTACCAGCGGACGGGCTCCAGGCTTCTTCCTATGCCGTTCTTCCAGCCGTCTCTGCGGCCTGGCATACCGCGGGTCTTTGACATGCTGCTGATCTGTCCAGGCGAAACCATGCCGACAGTGCCGGCAAGGACCGTGAGCGCTTTCCTCGACGAGTACTTCGAGCTGTGCGAGGGGAGCGAGGCCCGTATTGTTGACCCCGACTATCAGGAGCTGCGGCGGTTCGCCGAGCGGGGCGATGGTGGCAGGCTCCCCCTGTGGCCGCTGGACCGTGTGCGGGAGATACCGAGATTCACCGAGGCTGGTTAGTGACGGGTTCACCGCACATCGTGCTCGTCGACGGGGATGACACGGCTGTTGGCATGCTGATGGACGCTCACCACCGGTTTGCCGTCCTGCTCGCGGCGGCGGTCGGGGCGCGTCCCGCCGCGGCCGCGCTGGTTGAGCGCGCCTGGGTCGACACCGTCGCCGCGGCCCTGACCCAGGTGGGAACACCACTCCCAGGGGTCCGGGCGAGTCTGCTCGATGCCCTCCTGCGGCTGTTGCGGGAGCATGACCAACTCGATGACACCGATCCCGTCGGCGAACCGCTGACGGGATCACGAGCGGGCTTTTTCCTGCCTCCAGATGACCGCTGGGCGGGATGGTGGGACACCGGCCTGCCGTCCTGGCCAGCTGGCCAGGTACCCACTGCCGACCAGGTGCTTCACGCCGTGCGCCGCCTTCCGCCGCGCCAGCGGACGCTTCTCATCCTCCGGGACGCGGCAAAGCTGTCGGTGACCGAGACCGCTCACATCATGGGCGTGCCAGCGGAGGAGCAGGGCAGGCTCCTCGACGGCGCTCGGGAGGCATATGTGGCGCATCTTGATGAGGAGGTCAGGGCCGGTGACAGCGGTGATCTGGACGGCCGCGGCCGGAACGCCGGAGGAGAGCAGTGCTGAGGGCGCTGGACGTCAGCTGTGACGTTATTTTCGACCTGGTGGGTGCCTGGTACGACGGAGAGCTGACCGAGGGCGATCAGAGCGCATTTGAACAGCATCTGCTCTTCTGCCCGCCTTGCCTCGCCTACAGTGAACGGGCGCGCCGGTCGCTGGTGGCGTTGACAGCGGCGGCCACGGCAGTGGTGCCCGCGGGGCTGGCGGCCCGGGTCACGGCGGCAGCGCTGGCCGCCGCCAGGCCTTCGGGCGTGCGGAGAGAACAACGATGAGCTACTACAAGTTTCTCCGTCCGGCGGGGACAGGCCCGTTCACCGGTTACCCCTGGGGGGCGACGCGGGGCAGGTGGGTGCAGGCCAGCCCGGCCATGCCGTGCAAGGCCGGCATCCACGCCTGCCGGGTAGAGGATCTGCCCTACTGGCTCACCGAGGAGCTCTGGCGGATCGATCTCGATGAACCGCTCATCATCGGCGCGAACAAGGTCGTGGCCAGACGTGGTCGTCTCGGCATGCGGGTTGCGGAATGGACGGGCGAAACCGCTCGGGAATTCAGCGTCGCCTGCGTCTGCCGGGTCGCCCACCACGCTGGCGCTGAGCTCCGGGACGCGGGGCTGCCTTCGCTCGCCGAAGACATCGAGGCCGCCGCGGCGGCCTTCGCCCAGGCCGGAAGGGGCGATGTGCTCGACGCGCCGGCTCGTGCGGGGGCTGAGGCGCACGTCCGGGAACCGGGTTCCACAGCCAACCTGCTGTCGGCATACGTGATCGACGCGCTTGAATCGCTCGACGCCGACCCTCCCGCGGCTGTCGCCTACATCGGGGCGCGGGCCGCCAACCAACGCAGTGCCGTGATGGAAAGCGACCCATATGTCACTGAACGTCGCTGGCAGGCGTTGTGGCTTGCAACCCGGCTGGGGCTGCCCGCCCCGTTCCCGCAGCCCCCGCAGCCCCCGCCGTTCACGTCGTGACGCGCCGTGTCGTGAGGTGCGTTCAGCCGAGGCGGAGCAACTCGACATCGGCATCCGAGGGCGGTTCATCCTCGTCGAAGACGCCCCACTCGTCCATGAAGGCGGAGTCCGCCGACCGCAGCTCGGCGGGTTCGGGCGCGCGCGGGAACAGCCAGCCGCGTAGCGCATGTACATCCGAATCATCGAACATCCGGCGGACGTCGTCCTCGCCGGTTTGCCCAGTGCTTGAGAACAGGCGTCTGGCCGGCTCGGTCCGTCGCGTTGCCTCCTCGATACCGGAGCGACTGAAGATTTCGCATAGCCGGGTCACTGTCCGGGTGGTCATCTCCTCGTAGAAAACGAGGTTGTACGCGTCCGGTGGGTGCGGGACGCCCATGAACCGGTAGGCGTGGACGACCGCGCGATAGTAGTCCGCGAATGCCGCGTCGGTGTTTCCCATTGCCCACTGCACGTCCGCGCGTACACGGAAGAGATTTGCGATCAGTTCTTCGTCCCAGTCATCTGTTTGCGCGGCGAGTTGGGCCAGGCGCTGCGCCGAAGAGCTGGCGCGGGCGGTCGCCTCGTCCAGCGCGCCCCGTTCCAGCGCCAGGTCAGCGACTTCGAAAAGCAGCCAGGCGACGTTCCAGTCGTCCGCGAGCTCCTCGAACACGGCCAGCGCCTCGTTGTAGTAGCGGCCCACGGCAGGGTCAGCCGGGTCATGGAATCGCCTGCTGTGCGCGAGAAATATTTTGATCAGACCGTTGACCCGCCCCAGCTCTCGTTCCTCTTCCGCGGTGGCGTCGACACGTGCGCCACGACCGAGCCCACAGAGGCGTTGCACGAGCAGCAGCCGGTTGCGGATGTCGTTCCAGGGGGCATCGGTCTTGAGATAGCCAGGCGGGTAGTTGTCCAGCACGAAGGCCAGTGCCTCGCCCAGCTGGTCGTCCGGGTTATGCTGGGTCGCGGCGGCTATGGAGCCGACGTTCCCGGCGAGTGAGTCCTCCTGGTGCCAGGTACGTTCCCAGTCCTCCAGCAGTCGTCGGTTGTACTCGAACGGGCAGTAGCACCCCCACCACCAGAAGGCTTCCAGAAACACGAGCGCGAAGCGTGCCCGGGTGATCGTGCGGTTCCGGGACACCCGCCGGGCGTGGAACAGCCACTCCCGTTTGTATGCCTGCCAGCGGGGATGTTCGTAGCGATACCAGGAACTGTAGGCGCCAGTCGTGTCGTCCTCCCATTCCGACACGAGGCGGAAGTAGTGCCGGGAGGCTTTCTGATGGAGATCCTGCCAGGTGCGGGGATGCATGGTCCGCAGTTCCCGGCTCAGTGACAGGCGGATGAACTCGTGCAGACGGAAACGGTCGGACGGTTCGTCGGCGACCGCGAGTATCTGCTCGGCAATGCCGTACCCTTTAAGGGTCTGGATGACATTTCCGACATCGGGATGCTCGTTGTCGTCTTCCGTCAGTAGTTCCGCGAGTAACGGTTCGTCGAAGGTGTTGACCACGGCGCAGGCATGGACGGCTCTGGACAGCCGGGCATCCCGGACGGCGTCAACGATGAGACGGACGAGACCGGCCCATTTCTCCCACGGGTCGTCAGGCAGCCGTTGCAGCGTTCGCCGCAGGTCCGCCGCCTCAAGTTTGTCCGGGCCCGTCTCGCCGACCAGGTTCGCCGCCAGCGACAGGCCACCGGGATGCCCCGCCGTGAAGTCGTGGACGACATCGGCGACACCTGGCCGCAACGCACCGTGAAAGGTCTGGTCGAGGTAGGAGACGACTTCGTCGCGGGACAGGTAGGGAAGCTGCCGGACGTGCCATCGATTCGATCCCGCGGTGAACGTGTGCTGCGACGGTATCCGGGCGATGACGACCAGGGTGTTCGTCAGGCGCAGCGCCATACGTGCCAGCCAGTACCCCATCTCGTCGTCGGCGATGCGTTCGAAGGAATCCATGGTGATGAGGATGTGCCGACGCCGGCTCCACTCCGCCCAGCCGCTGACGAAGGCGTCGTCGATGGCGGACTGTGCCTGGCGGATCCGGGCCTTGACAGTCTCGGGCTCGTCGCCTCCGGCTGGGTCACGCGGCCCGGTGCGTTCGGCTTTCGGCGCGCCACCGAGCAGCCGCGTTTCGCGCTCGCACAGTTGGCGGAAAGCGTCGAACTCCCGCGCCCGGGTTCGGTCCGTCACCCGAAGCATCAGTTCCCTCGTCCGGGCGAAGGTCTCCCACAGGACGGGGGCTGACGCGCGGGGGCCGAAGGCGTCCCGAAAGCCTTCGCGCCGGAACGCGGACATGTCCTCGTTGAAGATGTACAGCCGGTTGACGCCGTCAACCCGGCTGACCAGCTGCCGGATCAGCGCGGATTTACCCAGGCCGTGAACGCCGACGAGGTCGATCACCGACCCTTCGCCCCGGGTGAAGAGCAGGCGTAACGCCTCGGCCAGTTCGGCTTCCCGGCCGACGAAAAGATCCATACCGTCCCCTCTGGCAACACTGGATGGGGTTTCAGGATCTCATCACCCGAGCGGTTGTATCTGGCGTAGGTACAAACACCGTGCCGCGGTATGGCCACGCTGACATCAGAATGATCACTGAGAGTGGTAGTCGCGCGGTCGGGATGAGCGGGGCGCAGGTGTGTGGCGGGGTTAATTGATCATGGATCTGTCGCGGGTGCCCTGCCAATGTGCCCAGTGCACGCCGGCTGGACGACGCCCGGCTGGCCGCCGTTTTCCCTCCGCCAGCAGGCCCTCCGGCCTATGTACCCACGCCGTCGCCACCTCGGGCTGAATCCTTCGTGAAAGCATCAGGTTAGCGGTGTGTAAAAATTCTGTCTCCGAATATCATCGGTGGCCGGCGGATGATTCCGCCGTAGGCCGTCAGCCCAGCTCACCAGGCAGACATGCCGGTAGAACATCGGATGGTGCTCACGGCAGGCAGTGGGCCTGGGGACGGCAGGGCCATTCAGCCGCGTGATTCAGGCCTCACAGATTCAATTCTCACTGCGTATAGCCGACTCGTGGGATGGACTTGTGTCAGGTACGAGAATCGCGAAAGAAGGCCGAGAGCCACATGAATCCGCAGTCGCTCACCACGTATAGCGCCCGCCAGACAACCGATGTCGTCCTCATAGGCGCGGGAGTCATGAGCGCCACACTCGGTACCCTACTGCACAGACTTCAGCCGGACTGGTCGATCGATGTGTACGAAAGACTGCCCGGAGTGGCCGAGGAGAGTTCGGATCCATGGAACAACGCGGGCACCGGTCATGCGGCGCTTTGTGAGCTGAACTACACCAGTGAGCTCCCGGACGGGAGCATCGATGTCCGGAAGGCCGTCACCATCAATGAACAGTTCCAGGTGAGCCGCCAGTTCTGGTCGCATCTTGTGGAAGACGGCACAATCACTGATCCGGGAACGTTCATCAATTCGATGCCGCACATGACCTTCGTCCGGGGGGCGGCGGACGTCGACTTCCTCCGCCGACGGTACGAAGCGTTGCGGACCCAGCCGTTGTTTGCGGCCATGGAATTCAGTGACGACCCGGCCGTGATCGAGCGCTGGGCGCCGTTGTTGATCGAACAGCGCAAGCCCGGCGAGCCGATTGCCGCGACCCGTGAGGTGTCCGGCACCGATGTCAACTTCGGCGCGCTGAGCCGGCAGCTCTTTGGCGCGCTGGAGTCGGCTGGGGTGAGGATCCACCTGAACCAGGAGATCAGGAGCCTCACCCAGGCTCCGGACGGCAGCTGGCGGTTGCGGGTGTACCACCGGATGAGTGGGAAAACAAAGGACATAACCGCGCGCTTCGTGTTCGTTGGCGCGGGTGGATGGGCGCTGAAAGTATTGCAGAAATCACGCATACCCGAGGCCAGTGGATTCGCCCTGCTGCCCATCAGCGGCCAGTTCCTCCGCACCGACAACCCGGAGCTTGTCGCCCGGCACCAGGCGAAGGTATACGGCAAGGCGCCGATCGGCGCGCCGCCGATGTCGATGCCGCACCTTGACACCAGAATCGTCGACGGGAAGGCATCGATTCTGTTCGGCCCCTACGCCGGATCGAGCCCGAAGTTCCTCAAGCACGGCTCCGTGTTTGACATGCCGAAGTCCATCCGCCGGCATAACATAATGCCTTTGATCGCCATGGCGAGAGACAACATAGCCCTGGTCGCGCTGTTGCTGAACGCGCTGACCGCGACGCGGAAGAAGAAGATCGAGGAGCTCAGGCAGTTCGTCCCCGGCGGCATGGCCAAGGACTGGCGGATCATCACGGCTGGGCAGCGGGCGCAGATTGTCAAGAAAGATCCACAAAAGGGCGGGATCCTGCAGTTCGGAACAGAGGTGGTCGCCTCGCGCGACGGTACCATCGCCGGGGTTCTCGGCGCTTCCCCCGGGGCCTCAACCGCGGTTCCGATCATGCTTGATCTGCTTGAACGATGCTTCCCCGAGCGTTATGCCGCCTGGCAGGTAGCCTTGAGCGAAATGATTCCGACTTTTGGCCAGCGACTTTCCGACAAGCCAGAACTCGCGGCACGGACGATGGCCGCGACCGCAAAGATTCTTCGTCTGACGGAGATTCCCCGCCCTCTCCCCAGCCGTTCAACGGGCCGATAATGGCTAGCTTGTAAAGATCTCGGCATGCAGACGTGCCCTGGTCACTGTCGGTCGCATGGTAATGATCGACGTTCTTGGCCGCGTTCGGACGCGGTGAGGGCAACCGCTCCATCCGGATATCCGGGGGTACTCGTCCACGTCGAAGCCGGCATGAGGACGACGCACATCCGAAACCGGCGGACTGGCCGCCGCCGGGTGCACCCCCTGCCCTGCCTGAGGCTGATTGGCCGTGCTGGTCAGCCTTGGGCGGAGAGGAGGATGGCCGGAAATCGTGTAACTGCCCAGACTACCCGGATTAGATGATCTGCTGCAAGGCCTTGCAGCAACCCGTGGGCCCGTGAGGTATCAGTCGGAAATCGGACTCGTGTTGTGTCGCCTCCGTGTTTTATCGTCTCGGTGCGGACCATCGGGCGTGGTGGGCCGAGCAGTGCTACGGGGGTAGGTCATGCATCGGTCGCTCGGTCGTCAATTGTTCAGCCGTTGGTTCTTTGGTGTTGGGAAAGTAGTTGCCGCGGCGCTTGCGCTTGTGCTGCCTCTTGCCGGCTGCCTGGTCACGGGCACAGTTCAACTCCCGTTTCTCCCGGTCGAGCTCGCGATTTCCAGCGATGGATCAATTACTTTAAGTGCAAGTTCGCAGATTGTGACTCCACTGGGGACCTTCAGGCTCCAGGTGTCCGGGGCGAAGAACATTCACGCTCCGTCGGACGGGACCCTGCTCGTCATCCGGCATCCCGTCCGTGGCGTGGCGATGGACAGCTTCTACGGCATTCACCTGCCAGACAAGCTTCGCTTCGTGTTGGACGGTGACTCGAGCATCACGACCAACCGGAACGTCGTGACCCTGAACCTGCGGAACAACGTGCACGGCATCCGGATCCAAAACGTCCAACAGGCGAAGTCCGCGCCGAAGTACGCAACGCAGCAGGTCAGGGTGCTGCCGCCCGCGCCGAAGGCCGCTGAGCCGTCGACATCACCGGCTGCCGCCGGTTCGCCTGCCGCCGCTTCGCCCGCCGCGGTTGCGACCGGCGTTCCATGCCAGGCCGGGTCCGCGACGGCGGCCAGCACGCACGTTGCGTCATCCGCGCCATCGGCCCAGCCCTGTGTGCTGTTGGCGACAGTGGCTCCCGCGAGCCCGAGTGCGCCGCCGACGGCTACGCCGGTGCGGACACCGTCCACCATGCCGTCGCCGGAGGCAACTCCTTCGCGCACTCCCCCGAAGACGGCAGACCCCTCATCGACAGGATCCGTTTCACGATCTCCAGCCCAGGGACTGGCGCAGGCCACTTTGATTTCCCCGCGCCCATGATAGGCGGTGACAAGTCCGAGTTTCCTCGGATGGATTCGGGGTGGGGCCACCGTTTAGAGCGCGTTTGAGATCGTCATTCCGGCTCGCTGATCGAAAGCCCGGTCTCAAACACGCTCTCAACGGGACATGGCCCGGTAACGGCGGACGCTCAGCGATCCGAAGAGCGTGACGAGCACCGCGACCCAGATCACGGTGACCAGTATCGGATGCTCCGTAGGGAAGTCCCCGCTGCCGAAGGGGTTCGGATTACCGAACAGCGCCCGCATCGATGCGGTCAGAGTGCTCACCGGATTCCATTCCGCCACCGGCTGCAGCACACCGGGCAGCGTCTGGACGGGGACGAACGCATTGGACAGGAACGTGATCGGGAAGATCGCGGTGAACGCCACCTGCTGGGCGACCTCGACAGTCGGCACCAGCAGCCCGAGCCAGACTCCGACCCAGGCCATCGCGTAGGCGAACAGGAGCCCAAGAGCCACGGCCGAGAGGAAGTCGACGAGTCCGTTGCGTACCCGCCAGCCGACGATGAGGCCTGTGATCATGAGTACCGCGAGAATCGCGGCGTTGTAGATGACGTCGGAGACGGTGCGCCCGGTCAGGAAGGCCGAACGGCTCATCGGCAGCGAGCGGAAGCGGTCGATCAGCCCTTTGGCGAGATCGTCGGTGATGCCGATGGCGGTGGTCGCGGCCGCGAAGGTCAGCGTCTGGGCGAAGATTCCCGCCATGAGGTACTCGCGGTAGGAGCCGCCTCCCGGCAGCGGGATCGCTCCACCGAACACGAAGGAGAAAAGCAGCACGAACATCACTGACTGCAGGATCGCGAAGACCGCCAGCTCGGGGATGCGTGGGATCCGCTTCAGATTGCGCCAGGCGACGACCAGCGAGTCGGCCACGACCGACGTGCCAGCGGCAGAGCCGCGCGCTGGCCGCCACGGTGGCCATGAACGTGCGACAAGAGAATCAGCCGCCTGGTGGCCTGGGTGGTCGGGGCCGACGAGACCGGTCATGAGGTTCGTCCCACCGCCGCGGCGGTAGGGGCATCATGATCCGGATGAGCCTCGTTGCCGCCGTCGGCAGGCTCCAACCGCGTGGCATGGCCGGTGAGCGTGAGGAACACGTCGTCGAGTGTCGGCCGGCGCAGCCCGAAGTCGTCCAGCACGATCCCGGCCTCGTCAAGGGCGCGAATGACAGCGGCGAGCTTGCGCGTACCGCCGTCGGCGGGTGCGGTCAGGCGTTTTGCCCGTTCATCAACGGTGGCGTCGGCGACACAGTGGCGGGAGATGATGTGGCGGGCCTGGACGAGGTCCGCTGGGTCGTTCACAACGATTTCAATCCGTTCGCCGCCGATCTGCGACTTGAGCTCAGCGGCTGTGCCGCGAGCGATGATTTTACCGGTGTCGACCACGGCGACGACGTCGGCAAGTGCGTCGGCTTCCTCCAGGTACTGCGTTGTCAACAGCAGCGTTGAGCCCTTGCGGACGAGGTCACGGATGGCGTTCCACATCGACAGCCGGCTGCGTGGATCGAGCCCGGTGGTCGGTTCGTCGAGGAAAAGCAGCCGCGGGTGGCCGATGAGGGCGGAGGCGAGGTCAAGGCGGCGGCGCATCCCCCCGGAGTAGGTCTTGACGATGTTGTCCGCCGCGTCGGACAGCCCGAACTGCTCGAGAAGCTCGCCAGCGCGGCTGCGGGCCGTACGGCCCGGCAGCTGGTAAAGCCGGCCGAACATCCACAGGTTCTCGGCACCGGTGAGATTCTCGTCGACGGCGGCGTACTGCCCGGACAGGCCGACGAGCCGGCGCAGCCGTTGTGCGTCGCGTACCACGTCATGACCGAGTACCGTCGCCCGGCCGCTGTCGGGTCGCAGCAGCGTGGCCAGGATGCGAACGGTGGTGGTCTTGCCCGCGCCGTTGGGGCCGAGCAGCCCGAGGATCGTGCCCTCGGCGACCTCCAGATCGAGGCCGTCGAGCGCGCGCACCAGGCCGGCGCGGGTCTTGTACACCTTGGTGAGGGCTTGCGCGGTGATGGCCGGCACGAAGCGTCCTCCTTCCAGACGTTGGACAACCAACGGCGAGATCACAACCCGCCTGGGCCTCGTCGTACGCCGGGTTTCACCTCCTGTCCCCGGCCCCAAGTATCGGTCGACGCGGCGAAAGCCACCTGCCCGCGCGTCCTGCCGTGTCCGAGCCCGGATCCCGGCGGCGACCCGCTAAGCTGCCCACCGGACTTGGAGGGGCGAATGCGGACATGGTGGGCGGCGGCGCTGGTGGCCGTCGCGCTGGTGGCAGGGTGCGGCGGGGAAGGCACAGCCCCTGAGGAGACGCCGCCCCCGAACACGCCCGGCTACCGGCTCGCCGTGCTCGACGGCGAGGTGGACCCGAGCCTGGCGACCATCCAACGGTACGACAGCGCCATCCAGACGGTGGCGAGCGGATGCAAGGGAAGCGTCGTGGAAGTCGCCAGGCTCGCGCAGGAGTCGCGGGACGCGCTGACCAACGGCAAAGTCTTCGAGGACCTCATCGTCATCCTCAGGGATGTCTCGGGCTACACGGCGGGCGCCGCCGACTGCAAGGCGGCCTTCACCAGCTATGTGATCGTCGAACTCAAGGGCGAGGACGAGACCAACTGACCGGCGGTACTGGTCGATCGGCGCAGCGCGGGCATCAGGCCGCGCGGATGCCCGCGGGGCCGCGGAGGGATTTCCGCTGAGTGGCATTGAAGCCGCCAGCCACGTCCGCCGGAAATCCCGGTATCCCTGATGAACGGTCCTGGTGATGCTTCGATTGTCGCTGACTTGTCTGACCCCGCCCCGCGCATGTGGTTGTGTAGCCCACGATGCGTCCACTCCAGCGCATGCCCGAGTGGAACCACCTGATAGGTGTGTGGTTCCATCTGCGATGCGCGTGGTTGTGAAAGGGGTGATGAAGTGGTGGCGAGTATCTTCGGGGGCGATCCCGAGGTCGCCCGGCAGGTGTCCGGCGAGTTGGCGGACATCCGCGGCACGCTTGCTTCTCTCGGCGCGGTCTTCGACGGTCTGCACGGCGTGACCGGCTCCGACGAGGTCGAGACGGCGCTGCGTCATTTCGTCACCCAGTCATCGGACAGCCGTAATTCGCTTGACAAGTTGTTGGAGCGGGCGTCCGGCCTGCTTCGCGGGTTGGCTGAGGGCGCGCTCGATGTGGATTCCGGCCTTGCCGGTGTGCTCACGTCAACCGCGCCCGCGAGCGCTGAATCAGCACGTCCGGATACCCATGCGTCCGCTTCGCCGGTGGTGGCGGGTGGCGCGGTATGAGCGCGGCTGCCAACGGTAAGACGGCCACGGGCGCGCCCACCTGGTTCACGCTCCGGGTGCCGGCCTCCTGGTTCGAGTTCGACGTGTGGCGAGCCACCCGTACCGGTGACCTCGCGCGGCTGGTTGACGCTCGGCTCGCGGCACTCCCGCAGCTGCGGCCACAGCGGTCGGCGCTGCTCAAGCTGTTGCGGGAGATCGCCGAGCGGGCCGAGCGGCAGGGGGCTGTTTACTGCGCGGCCACCGCTGAACTGGTGGAGGGTTCCGACGGTCTGGTGGCCAGCATGATGGTGTTCCATACCGATGGCGCGCCGAACGTCGCGGACAACACGGTTGAGGCGATCGCCGGCCAGGTCACCGCCATGGCGCCGGCGGACGGTAGATCTTCCTGGCGCACCGTGACGATTGTCGAGATGCAGGCTGGCCGGGCCGTGCGCATTCGCGGGGTTGAGCGGCCTGAGCCGGACGGGGTGCCGATCGACGCCGTTGTCATGCAGACCCTCATTCCCGTACCCGATGGCCGTGGCGTACTCAATGTCGTCCTGAGCAGTCCGCACGTCGACATCGCCGAGGAACTGTTTGAGCTGTTCGACGCCGTCAGCGACACGCTGGCCTGGTCCCAGGACCGCCCGGAGCAGCTGGCTGCCACGGATTCACCCACCTGATGAAAGAGAGCGTGTCATGGCCAACGTCCACGTCGACTACGCAGCGCTGGAGAACACGGCGTCCAGGCTCACCAGCGGTCAGCAGGAGATGGAAACCCAGCTGACGCAGCTCAAAGCTCTGATCGACAACCTGGTCGGCAGCGGCTTCATCACCGATCAGGCGTCCGGGAAGTTTCAGGCGTCGTATGAGCAGTGGAACACCGGTACGAGGAACGCCATTGCCGGGCTTGAAGGCATGGGTGGCTTCCTCAAACTGGCTATTTCGCAGCACCAGCAGCTCGACGCCACGCTCAGCCAGTCGGCGGGTGCCTGACCACGCGGCCGGAGGCCTCGACAAGCCCGGTAGGCACAGGCGGTAGACCCAAGGGAGAACAGCGGTGGGCGACTGGGGTGTGC
>NZ_CAKJTO010000114.1:8090-15002 GCF_917627405.1 Protofrankia sp. Cj5 | reverse complement strand
GCGCGGGATCGGCCGCCGGGGCCGGCGCGGGCGTGGCGGGCGTAGGTGCGGCCGGCGCGGGTGCGGCCGGCGAGACAGCGGCTGCCGTAGCGGCTGGCTTGGCCGATGCCGCCTGCGCGAGCAGGCCGCTGCTCACGACATCCGACCGGGTGGTGGTGGATGCGGACGGCCTGGGAGCAACCGAGGCGGCCTTGGGAGTCGACGTGGCCGGCGGTGACGCCCCGGGCTGTGTGGTGGCTGCCGGGCCTGCGGACGGGACCGCGGCGGGCGTCTGGCTCGGCGCGCCGGTCTGATCCGGGGCCGGGGCCGGGGCCGGAGCCGGGGTAGGGGCCGGCGCGGGAACCGCGGACCCGGATGTGTAGACCTGCCGGAAACGCAGTTCCGCGGTCTGGCCCACCAGCGTGACGACATCGTTGCGTCCGCGGCCGGGGACCGAGATCTCGATCTGGGTGTTGTTCCGCTTGACCTCGGCCTCGGCGACGCCAAGACCGTTGACACGCTCGCGGATGATGTCGACGGCCTTGTCCACGGCCCCGCTGTCCACGCCCTTGCCCGGCTCGGTCGACCTGGGCGTGAGGATCACGCTCGTGCCGCCCTGTAGGTCGAGCCCGAGCTTGGGCGTCCAGGTGCCCGTCAGGGCCATGACGCCGTACAGCAACGCCAGCAGGCCGGAAAGGAGGCCGATGCGGGACCAGGCGGGGCGTGTGGCCTTACGCCGTGGCCCTGACCCTTGTGCCAACGGATGTCCCTTCGTCACGCGCCGGTGCGCTCACTTCACTGCCTGTCTGGCTGCTTACCTCAGTACCTGCTGCCTCAGTACCTGGTGGACCTGCCGGCCACCGCGAGCGGCGCCGGATCCATCGGTACCCCCGGCGATTGATGCCCTGGCGACAGGCAATGGACCATGCCGGCTCCGCCTTCAACCGGCTGAGCCAACAATGCAGGCCGCGCCCAAGCTATCGGAACGACTGCCAAAGCGGATGCGTTCCTATACCACGTTCAGCTGGAGCCTGCTTGGCAGGCTTCGGCAAGAGGACTGTCCGGCTCGCGCCGCCCAGGCGGCGCCCCGCGTCATCGCTGCCCGTCCATGGCCGCGCGACGCACGGGTACCCCGGCTCGTCGGTTGACGCCCAGTACAGAGCGTCTCCCGCCGCCGCCTCGCGATCCAGCCACCCAGACGCCGCTCCCCGATCGAACGACGACTTCCGACACACGCCGTAGATCTTCATTCCGGCTCGCGGCGCCCGTCCGGTTTCCCCGGCCCTGGGGCGCTCTCGCTCCCCGGTGTGTCCCCGCTTGTGGGCAGATCTTTTTTGGTCATGTCGATGCTCGGCTCGGCCGGAGCTCGGTCGTCAGCCCCGCCGTCACCCGTCGCACGGTGGTGATCCGGCTGGCCCTCGGCTGCCTCACCCTCGGCTGCCTCACCGTCGGGCTGCGAGTCGTCATCCGGGGCGGAGACGACCCGCGCGATCGCCGCGCGAGCGAACCGGCACACGACCTCCGGCGCGACCTCCAACAGCACGTCGCCCTCGTCGACCTCGACCACGGTCGCGTAGAGTCCGGCCGTGGTCACCACCAGGGTGCCCGGCAGGAGCGACGCCAGCGTCTGCTGGTGCGCCCGTTGGCGGCGCCGCTGAGTCGACATAAAGAAAAAGACAAGCGCCACGATGAGGATCAGCGGCAGAAAACCACCGATCCCGCTCCCGCCGCCATCTTTGGCCACGGTCTGGGCGACCACCATTGCTTGCACGTCCACGTCCTCCCATGTTGTGCGGCCGATGCTACGTACCGGCCGCGGGCACGCGACGCGCAGGCCCCGAACGGGGTTCCTGGGAGCGTCCTAGCGCGCCTTCCAGGGGATCAAGGCCGAGATGGGTGAACGCGGCCGGAGTGGCGATCCGTCCGCGGGGGGTCCGGGCCAGCAGCCCGGCACGCACCAGAAACGGCTCGACGACCTCCTCGACCGTGTCCTGCTCCTCCCCCACCGCCACGGCCAGCGTGGCCAGGCCGACCGGACCCCCACCGAATCGGCGTACCAGAGCCTCCAGCACCGCCCGGTCAAGCCGGTCCAAGCCGAGCGCGTCCACGTCATAGACACGCAGTGCGGCCTGAGCGACCTCACGGGTGACGATCCCGTCCGCCCGCACCTCGGCATAGTCACGGACCCGGCGTAGCAGCCGGTTGGCGATCCGCGGCGTCCCTCGCGACCGCCCGGCGACCTCGGTGGCGCCGTCGCCGGTCAGCCTCACCCCGAGCAGCCTGGCCGACCGGGTCAGCACGCTGGTCAGTTCATCGGGATCGTAGAAGTCCATATGGGCGGTGAAGCCGAACCGGTCGCGCAGCGGGCCGGTGAGAAGGCCCGACCGCGTGGTCGCGCCGACCAGGGTGAACGGAGCGAGGTCCAGCGGAATCGCGGTCGCGCCGGGGCCCTTGCCAAGCACGACGTCGACCCGGAAATCCTCCATCGCGGCGTACAGCAGTTCCTCCGCCGGCCGCGCGATCCGATGGATCTCATCCAGGAACAGCACGTCGCCCGGAGCGAGCGCGGTGAGGATCGCGACAAGATCTCCCGCGCGTTCGACCGCCGGGCCGCTGGTCATGCGCAACGGAACCGCCAGCTCCCGCGCAATGATCATCGCAAGGCTGGTCTTGCCCAGCCCGGGCGGCCCGGACAACAGGACATGATCGGGCGGACGCGCACGGGCGCGTGCCCCCTCCAGCATGATCGTAAGTTGTTCGCGCACCTTCTGCTGGCCGATGAACTCCGCCAGGCTGCCCGGCCGCAGACCGGCCTCGAAGGCTCGTTCCTCCGGCTCGGCCACCGGCGAGACCAGGCCATCGGCGTCCATCGGCTGCCTCATCGGGGCCGCAGAGCGGCCAGCGCCCGGCGCAACAGCACGGCCACGGTGTCCGGCTCCTGGCCGTCACCGGCAGCGCCGGCGGCACCGGCAGCACCGGCATCGCCCGGCTCGCTGCCGTCGGCGCTGCCGGCACGCACCACGGCCAGCGCGTCCTCGGCCTCCCGCGCGGTATAGCCGAGCCCGAGCAACGCCAGACGGACCTGTTCACCGACGGCGGCCCGGGATCGGCCAGCCGGTGCCGGCACGCCGCCGTGCGGGCCAGCATCGGCGTTCGTGCCAGCGTTGCCAGCCTGGGCCGGCACCGCCGCCGGTGCGCCAAGGCGGTCCTTGAGATCGAGGACGATGCGCTGCGCGCCCTTGCGGCCGATGCCGGGCACCTTCGTCAGCGCGGTGAGATCCTCGGCCGCGACCGCCCGGCGCACCCCGTCGGGGCTGTGAACGCCGAGCACGGCCTGAGCGAGCCTGGGACCGACCCCGGAAGCGCTCTGCAGGGTTTCGAAGACGTCACGTTCGTCGGCGTCGACGAAGCCGTAGAGGGTGAGTTCCGTCTCCCGGACAACAAGGGTGGTGACCAGATGCGCATCCTGCCCCACCCGAAGTCGCGACAGGGTCGCGGGGGTGCACTGTACCAACAGCCCGACCCCGCCGACCTCGACGACGGCGGCTTCGAGCGACAGGGCCGCCACCGTGCCCGAAACAGAGGCAATCATCGACCAGGCTCCTTCCCGACGGCCTGGCCGCCATGGGCCGCCGCTCGCATCCGGGCCAGCGCCGGGCCACGCCACAGATGGCACAGGGCAAGGGCCAGCGCGTCCGCCGCGTCCGCCGGACGCGGCGGGTCGGGCAGCTTCAACAGGCGGCTCACCATAAACGTGACCTGGGCTTTGTCCGCCCGGCCGCTGCCGCTGACCGCCGCCTTCACCTCACTGGGCGTGTACAGTGCCACCGGCAGGCCCCGCCTGGCTGCGGCGACGATGGCCACCGCCCCGGCCTGCGCGGTACCCATGACCGTCCGCACATTGGCCTGGCTGAACACCCGCTCGACCGCGACCGCGTCGGGGTTGTGACGGCTGATCCATTCCTCCACGCCCCGCTCGAGTGCGCACAGCCGCGCGGCAACGTCGTCGGTGGCCGGTGTGCGCAGTACTCCGACCGCGACCAGGGAGGCGCTCCGGCCGGGGCCGCCGTCAACCACACCGAGACCACAGCGCGTGAGCCCCGGATCGACACCCAGCACCAGCACCAGCACCCTCCCCGCTGGCCGGTCCGCGGACCAGCCGTCTTGAACGCAGCCACCGTCGGGCATTGTGGCCCCGGCAGCGCCCGCCACGATCGCGACACGCCCGAACGCCCGTTCGAGCTGCCCCGATCGTACTTTCGGCCGGCGGGGCACGGCCGAGCGGGGTGGCCGGCAACCGCTCCGGGCGTCGCGAAGCGTGCGGGCCGCTCGACAGGCGGCGAGGAGCACCCCCGTCAGGCCGATACCAGTTCCATGATCTCATCGGAGATGTCGGCGTTGAACCAGACGTTCTGGACATCGTCGAGGTCCTCCACGGCCTCGACGAGCTTGAGGACCTTGCGCGCGGATTCCTCGTCCAGGGACACGCTGACGCTCGGCAGCCACGACAGGTCCGCCGAGGAGACCACGAGTGCCGCGCCCAGCGCGGCGACGCGCACCGCGTTGAGGTCCGTCGCCTCCGAAACGACCTCGAAGGCGTCACCCAGCTCGTTGACCTCCTCGGCGCCGGCATCGAGGACGGCGGTGAGGACGTCGTCCTCGCTCAGGCCGGGCGTCTTGGGGACCAGGACCACCCCCTTACGGTTGAACAGGTACGACACCGAACCGGGATCAGCGACGCTGCCGCCGTTCCGCGTGATCGCGACCCGGACGTCGGAGGCCGCCCGGTTGCGGTTGTCGGTGAGGCACTCAACCAGGATGGCCACGCCACTCGGCCCGTACGCCTCGTAGATGATCTCTTCGTAACTGACGCCGCCGGCAAGCTCCCCCGAACCACGCTTGACGGCCCGGTCGATGTTGTCGTTCGGTACCGACTGCGACTTGGCCTTCGCGATGGCGTCCGCCAGCGTCGGGTTCCCCGCCGGGTCTCCGCCGCCGGTCTTCGCCGCCACCTCGACAGATTTGATCAACTTGGCGAACAGCTTGCCGCGGCGCGCATCGACGACCGCCTTCTTGTGCTTCGTGGTCGCCCACTTGGAGTGACCGCTCATGCTCTGCCCCTCACCTGTACTGGCCCCGCCTTCCACGATTGCGTGCGACAACGTCGACAAACAGCTGGTGAATCCGGATATCACCGGTCAGTTCCGGGTGGAACGCGGTCGCCAACAGACTGCCCTGGCGGACCGCGACAATCCTGTCACCGACCTGGCCGAGAACCTCGACTTCATCCCCGACCTTCTCCACCCACGGTGCCCGGATGAAAACCGCCCGAACCGGGCCGCCAGCAACACCGATAAGATCGATATCTGCCTCGAACGAGTCCACCTGACGGCCGAACGCATTGCGCCGCACAACGACGTCCAAGCCCGCGAGCAGCGGCTGGCCGGGAGGCGCGTCCAAGACCTCCCGAGCCAGCAGGATCATGCCCGCGCATGACCCAAAAACCGGCAGCCCAGCCGCGACCGCCAGGCGCAAGGGCTCCAGCAGATCGAACACACGCAGCAACCGGCCGATCGCGGTGGACTCCCCACCGGGCAGGACCAGCCCGTCCACAGCGCTCAGCTCAGCCGCGTGGCGGACCTCCAGCGGATGAGCGCCGGCCGCGCCGAGCGCCCGGACATGCTCACGGACATCACCTTGCAGGGCAAGCACACCCACCCGGACCGGCACCGCCGGGGTGACCATGCCGAAATCGCTCACCAGCCGCGATCGGCGAACCTGGCCGCGGGCTCCAGCTCGCCGGCGCTGATGCCGACCATCGCCTCCCCGAGCCCACGCGAGACCTTCACCAGGACGTCCGCATGGTTGTACATAGTGGTGGCCTCGACGATCGCCCGCGCGCGCCGCGCCGGATCGCCGGACTTGAAGATACCCGAGCCGACGAACACACCGTCGGCACCCAGCTGCATCATCAGCGCGGCATCCGCGGGAGTGGCGATACCGCCGGCGGTGAACAGCACGAGCGGGAGTTTCCCCAGCCGGGCGACCTCGGCCACAAGCTCGTAGGGAGCGCGTAGCTCCTTGGCCGCGGCAAACAGCTCGGCTGGGTCAAGAACGGACAGCCGGGCGATCTCCGCTCTGATCGTACGCATGTGCACGACCGCGTTGGACACCTCACCGGTGCCCGCCTCGCCCTTGGACCGGATCATCGCCGCGCCCTCGCCGATACGGCGCAGCGCCTCCCCCAGGTTGGTGGCGCCGCAGACGAACGGAACGGTGAACCGCCATTTGTCGATGTGATGGTGTGGATCGGCGGGAGTGAGGACCTCGGACTCGTCGATGTAGTCGACTCCCAGCTCCTGGAGCACCTGGGCCTCGACGAAGTGGCCGATACGGGCCTTGGCCATGACCGGGATCGACACCGCCCCGATGATCTGCTCGATCATCTCCGGGTCGCTCATGCGAGCCACGCCGCCCTGCGCTCGGATGTCGGCCGGCACCCGCTCCAAGGCCATCACCGCGACCGCGCCGGCGTCCTCGGCGATTCTCGCCTGATCGGCGGTGACCACATCCATGATCACACCGCCTTTGAGCATCTCCGCCATGCCGCGCTTGACGCGGGCCGTTCCCACCTGGGTACCGGCGGGAGCGGGAGACTCGGCCGCTCGTGCGTGCCCGTCGTCCGGCTGCGCAGGCTCGGGTGCGGTCAGGCCATCGGACATGGCTCGCCTCTCTGTGTCTCTGGTGTCTCTGTACACGGATCCGTCTGGGACAAGCGCCCTCGCCCACGCGCAACTCCGGCAAACCCGGACGGCCGCTTACCAGGGACCGTGCGGGATACGCGAATTCGCACCGGACGGGGACCTCCTATGGTACGGCCGAAGTAGCGGCCGCATCCCACCCGGACCTCCCCCACACGGCAGACTTAGAGCG
>NZ_CAKJTO010000114.1:1534-7649 GCF_917627405.1 Protofrankia sp. Cj5 | reverse complement strand
TCTTGCCGGGCGCTCTTAATGATCGCATATAGCTGACGGGACGCGGGCAGCCGCCGCTCATACCGTCCGGCGGCGACCGCTAAGGGGCAAATCCAGTCATATCACCATTCAACGTACCGTCACCGGTATTTTTCTCGTCACCGTCGTTCTTCCCGTCTCCGCCGCCCCGCGGCGGGAGGGCGTCGTCGATCTCGAAGTAGGCGGGCAGCTGCCCGCGCCCGGCCAGTCGCAGCACCCGGACCAGCCGCCTGCCCCGCAAGGCCCGTACATCACGAACCGCGTCGTTGTACAGCTGGCGGGCGAGGGCCACCCGCGCCGCGGCGACGTCCACCGCGTGCAGAGCGTCGGGCGCGCGATCGGCTGTCGCGGCGACAGCGGGTGACCGCAGTGCCCGGCTGAGATTGTTCTCCACCGCTTCGGCGTCGTCCAGCGGGCTGTCAGCGGCGAGGACCGCCTGGGCCGCCCGCGTCCGGGCGGCCGCCGCGCCCAGTTCCGTCAGCTCGCACTGCCGGGCGAGTTCCCCAGCCGCGGCTACCCGCAGCGCCAACTGGCTGGTCAGACCCGCACGGGCGTCGGTGACCCGGACAGCGAGACGGTCCAGACGGCTCGCGAGCCAGGTGAGGTAGGTGGCGATCAGAACAATGACCACGACCGTGAGGACGACTAGGAGCACCTCGCGCAGCGTAGTCAACGGCGAATGATCTCGCGCCGGGGGGCTTGACTCCGATCAAGCAGAATGGCGCATCGTTTCAGAATCAGGACTCACCGCCACCGACACGGGCACGTCACCGGCAACCATCTCATACACCCCGGCAATACGTTTCGCTATCGCCGGCCAGTCGTAGGCGGCCACCACCGCACGGCCCCGCTCGGCGAGGCGGTTGCGCTCAGCCTGATCGGCCAGCAGCTCGGCAAGCGTGTGGGCGAGCCCTGCCGCATCCCCAGCTGGGAACAGCCGGCCAGCCTGGCCGTCATCGAGAACGCGGCGGAAGGCGTCAATGTCGCTGGCCACCACCGGTGTGCCGGCGGCCATCGCCTCCAGCAGGACGATGCCGAAACTCTCCTGCCCGGTGTTCGGCGCGCAGTAGACCTCCCCGGAACGGAACACCCGGGGTTTGTCCGCGTCGGAGACCAGGCCGAGCAACCGCACCCGCTCCCGCAGGCCCGGGTCAACCCGATCGAGTACCGCCTCCCCGTCGCCTGGGCCAGCGACCAGCAGGCGCGCCTGCCCGCACCGCGCCACCAGGGCCGGCAACGCCGCCAGCAGCACGTCCAGGCCCTTGCGGGGCTCGTCGATACGCCCCAGGAAGACCACGGTCGCGTCACCCGGTGGACGGGTGGGCAGCGGCGTGGCGTCCCGGAAGGCGTCCACCGCCACACCGTTGGGAATGAGGAGCGCGTCCGCGCCGAGATGTTCGACGATCGTTCGCCTGGCCGCCTCGGACACCGCGATCCGCGCCCGGATCTTCTCCATCGAGGGCTGCAACGCGCCGTGAGCGGCCGTAAGAATCTTCGAACGCGGGTTGGACGTGTGGAACGTGGCGACAATGGGACCATCGGCAAGCATGCACGTGAGCAGGCTGACGCTGGGTGCCGTGGGCTCGTGGACGTGCAGCACGTCGAAATCGTGCTCCCGCAGCCACCTGCGCACGCGGGCCGCTGACACCGGCCCCATCAGCAGCCGGGCGACCGAGCCGTTGTAGGGCACCGGCACCGCGTGGCCCGCGTCCACGGCGTACGGCGGCAGGGTGCTCTCGTTGTTCACCGGAGTGATGACCGAGACGTCGTGGCCCAGGCTGATAAGGGTCTCGGCAAGGTCCCGCACGTGCACCTGCACCCCCCCGGGCACATCCCAGGTGTAGGGACACGCGAGACCGATCTTCATGTTCCCGCTCCGGTCGCCGCCGGGCCGGCCGATCCCGGCTTTCCCCCAGGCTCAGCCCGCTCAGCCCGCTCAGCCCGCTCAGCCCGCTCAGCCCGCTCAGCCCGCTCAGCCCGCTCGGACCGCTCGGCCGGCTCGGACCGCTCAGCCCGCTCAGCCGGCTCAGCCGGCTCGTCCCGCCAGATGCGCTGGAGCATGTGCCAGTCCTCGGGGTGGGCCGCGATGCCCTCGGCGAAGGCGTCCGCCAGCGCCTGTGTCATGCGCGGCACGTCGGTGTGCGGCACGGCCGGGTGGATGCGCACACCCCAGCCGGCCGGGTCGAACCAGAGGGTGGCCGGCAGCAGCGTCGCCCCGGTCCGCAGCGCGAGGGCGGCCGGCCCCGGCGGCATCGTGGCCGTCGCTCCGAAGAAGGTGACCGGAACGCCGTCCGCGGACAGATCGCGATCGGCCAGCAGGCACACCGTGCCACCCGCGTGCAGACGGTCCGCCAGCAGGTCAAAAGGTGGTTGCTCACCACCGGTGAGCGGGATGACCTCCATGCCGAGCGCGGAGCGGAACCGCACGAACCGATCGAACAGCGAGGCCGGTTCCACCCGCTCCGCGACCGTCGTGAACGGCTCCCCGTTCGCGGCAAGCCACGCGCCGGCATGTTCCCAGTTGCCCATGTGCGGCAGCGCGGCGATGGTGCCCTGGCCAGACGCCAGGGCCGCACGCAGCCGAGGCTCCGCCAGCATGCGCATGCCGTTGATGATCCGCTCACGCGGCATGTCCTGCAGGCGGAAGACCTCCAGCCAGTAGCGGGCGTAGGAACGCATCGCGGCCCGGGTGAGCTGGTCAAGGTCGGTGCCGGGCGGGACGGTTCGCGCCAGGTTTGACCGCAGCCGGCGGGCTCCCCGGCCGTCCCGGCGCACGGCGGCGTCGGCCGCCATGGCGAACGCCCGCGCGGCAGCGCGCTCGGGCAGCACACGCACGACCCGCCAGCCGGTCGCGTAGGCAAGGTCCGTCATCCGGGCACGGGCGATCGTCAACGCAGGCCGTCCCGTCACGTCAGTGGGCGCGCATGGCCGCGGACGGCCCGACCGGCGGCTGGGCCGCCCCCACGCCAGCGCCAGCGCCCTGATCGTGCCTCAGGTACTGCCGGCGGACGTAGATGATCCGCTGCACCACCGTCAGCACTGTGGCGGCAGCCAGGAACCACAGTGCGGCCGGCAGCAGATACGGCACGCCCAGGCCGTAGAGGCCAGCGGCGACCAGGACAACCAGGAGCCGCTCGCCGCGTTCGGCGAAGCCGACGTCGCAGCGCAGTCCCAGCCCTTCCGCCCGAGCCTTGACGTATGAGATGACCGAACCGGCGATCAGGCAGATCAGCGAGGCGACGCACAACGGCATCGAATCGCCGTCACCGGCATACCAGATGATCAGTGAACCGAAGATGGCACCGTCACCGATCCGGTCGGAGGTGGAATCCAGGAAGGCGCCCCAGCGCGAGGAGATCCCGCGGGCACGGGCGATGAGCCCGTCGATGAGATCGGAGAAGGCGAACAGCGCGATGACGACGGTGCCGACGAAGAAGACCCCACGGGTGAAGAAACCCAGCGCCCCACCGACCACGCCGATGGTGCCCACGATCGTCACGGCGTCTGGTGATACCCGCGACCGGGCCAACCGCTCACCCAGAGGATCAAGCACGCGCTGGATCTGCGGCCGTGCCTTGCTAGCGAGCATGTCCGTCCCGTCCCATACGTCCGCCACTGCTGGTTCACAGTACCGCCGGCACGGTCGGCAACCGTCACCTCATTCGGCCGACACGGGTTGTTCACACACCCGTCAAGGGGGAACCTGTTCCTGAAGGGCTTGGTAATCCGTTCAGCAGCCGTCCACTGGTTTCTCACCTTCCCACCCACCCAGTGGCCATGTCACACCGGGGAGGAGCGGGTGAAGCCAACAACGACACGCGAGGCCCGTCCCGATCATCGACACGACACCGGCGTACGCAACATCGTCCTTGTCGGTCACACCGGCGCGGGCAAGAGCGCACTCGCCGAGAACCTGCTGATCGCCGCGAACGGCGGCGGGGCAGCAGCCGGCCACGCCACCAGCACCCGACATACCGATCATGATGACGGTGAGAGCCGGCAGCGCACGATCAGCCTGACCGTGCTGTCCACGATGCATCGGGGGCTACGGATCAACCTGCTTGACACGCCGGGGCTCGCCGATTTCATCGGGGACCTGCGCGCCGGCCTGCGCGGGGCTGACGCGGCGCTGTTCGTGGTCAGCGCGCTCGACGGAGTCGACGGCTTCACGCGCCTGCTCTGGGACGAATGCGCCGCCGCCGCGATGCCCCGCGCGATCGCGATCACCAGGCTCGACCGCCCGCGGGCTGACTTCACCTCGGCCCTCATCAACTGCCAGGAGATGTTCGGCGCGGGTGTGCTCCCGCTCTACCTGCCGGTGGTGAGCCGGTCGCGGCCCACCGAGCCCACGCCGGACGGCCAGCGTCACCGGCTGGTGGACCTGCTGGCGCAGGCCGGCATCGACGACACCGACGGGGGCACAGACACGGACACGGACGGGGACGGGGACGGGGACGGGGACGGGGATGGTTGGCCCGGAAGGGCTGCCGCCGCCCGCAACGCTCTGATCGAAGGGATCATCGCCGAGAGCGAGGACGAGTCCCTGCTCGACCAGTACCTGGCCGGCACAGCGCTTCCGACGAAACTGCTGCTCGACGATTTGGAGACGGCGGTCGCCCGGGGGCGTTTCCATCCGGTCGTGGCGACGGCGGGGAGCGGGCCCGGCGCACCTGGCGTCACAGAACTGCTGGACCTCTTCACGCGGGCGTTCCCGTCCCCGTTCGAGCATCCCGTACCGGCTGCCAGCCGGCCGGACGGATCGTCCTGCCCGGTCCCGTCGGGCGGCCCTGACGGTCCGCTGGCGGCCGAGGTCATCAGGACAACGACCGACCCGTATGTCGGGCGCGTCTGCCTGGTCCGGGTGTTCTCCGGCACGCTGCGCCCGGACACACCCGTGCATGTCTGCGGGCACGGCCGGGCCGAACGGGGCCATCCCGACCACGACGAGGACATGAAGATCGGCGCAATCTCCCATCCCATGGGCCGATCCGCGCAGCAGTTCGTCGAGATGTGCCAGGCCGGCGATATCTGCGCCGTCTCCAAGCTCACAACCGCGGAAACCGGGGACACCCTGTCGAGCCCGGACGCTCCCATCCTGTTCGAGGCCTGGCGCATGCCCAAACCGCAGCTGCCCATGGCGATCCGCGCGCGGACGAAGAGCTCCGAGGACAAGCTGTCCACCGCGCTCGCCCAGATCAGCGCCGAGGACCCGAGCGTGACCGTGGAGCACAACGCGGAGACCGGACAGCTCGTCCTGTGGTGCATGGGCGAGGCCCACGGCGATATGATCATTGACCGGCTCGAGAACCGTTACGGCGTGGCAGTCGACCGGATGCCGATACGGGTGCCCATGCGGGAGACCCTGCGCGGACCAGCCCGGGGAACGGGCCGGCATGTCAAACAGTCCGGCGGCCATGGCCAGTATGCGATCTGTCATATCGAGGTGGAGCCGTTGGCGGCCGGTTCCGGGCGGGAGTTCTGTGACGAGGTGGTCGGTGGCGCTGTCCCGCGCCAGTTCGTCCCGTCCGTGGAGAAAGGCGTGTGGCGCCAGTTCGGCCTCGGGGTGGCCGCCGGCTTCCCGCTTGTCGACCTTCGGGTTCGCCTGGTGGACGGCAAGGCGCACTCCGTGGACTCCTCCGACGTCGCCTTCCAGGCCGCGGGTGCGCTGGCGTTGAAGGACGCCGCTCGGGCCGCCGGGATTCTGCTGCTCGAACCTGTGCTCTCCGTCTGCGTGCTCACGCCCGATGAGCATGTCGGCCCGGTCACCAGCGATCTGGCGGCACGACGTGGCCGGGTTGTCGGGATCGCGCCGGCCAGCGACACGGCGCAGGCCGGCGCCGGGGGCAGGAACCGTACGATGATCAGAGCCGAGGTGCCTGAGACGGAGATGCTCAGGTACGCCGTTGACATCCGTTCGCTGACCCAGGGCATCGGGACGTTCTCCCGGAGCCATCTGCGGTACGAACCGATGCCTGATCACCTCGCGGCCGAGTACCTCGCCGCCCGAGCGGCCGAGTGACCGTCCCCTGGTTGTCGGCCCGTGCTGGGGCCTCCACACCGGGCAGGCCGATCATCGGGCGCTCTTAGAGCGCCCGGC
>NZ_CAKJTO010000114.1:0-1115 GCF_917627405.1 Protofrankia sp. Cj5 | reverse complement strand
ACCCCAGCCCCGCGACGCCGCGTCCCTATTGCCGGTCGCTCTTAGTCCGTCTCCTTCCAGGCTGCGGCGATCAGGTCGCGGGTCTGGCTGAGGAGCGCGGGCAGCACCCTGGTGCCGCCGACCACCGGCATGAAGTTCGTATCCCCGCCCCAACGCGGCACGACGTGCTGGTGAACGTGTTCGGCGATCCCGGCGCCCGCGACCACACCGAGGTTCATCCCGACGTTGAAGCCGTGCGCGCCGCTGGCTCGCCGCAGAGCCCGCAGCGCGTGCTGCGTGAACAGGGCCATCTCCGTGGTCTCAGCGTCCAGGAGATCAGCGTAGTCAGCGATGTGGCGGTACGGAACGATCATGATGTGCCCGGAGTTGTACGGGTAGAGGTTGAGGACGGCATACACAACGTCGCCCCGCGCGACGACGAGTCCTTCCTCGTCCGGCATGGCCGGGATGACACAGAACGGGCAGGATCCACCGGTAGGCCTGCCCTCGCCTTTGATATAGGCCATCCGGTGCGGCGTGTACAGCCGGCGGAAGCCGTCCGGACTACCGACCCCAGCCTGCGGCTCCAGCGGGACGCCATCCGGCGTGGTTGACGTCATACCCACAAACTGCCCGTTTCCCGCGCGCGACCGAGCTGCGGGACCGGAGAGGATCGACCTGGCTGACACGTCACTGGCGCGGCCTCCCGACACGTCCGGAACCTGAGTTCGGGCTGGCTACGGCGGCCTGTAGCCGATGCCACCGCGACCCGCGCCCAGCGTACTGACGCCCATCTGTATATGCCCAGCCGGATGCAACGTCAGAAGACCCGGCAGCACTCCCCGGCGGCACTCACTGCGCGCCCAGACAAGCGCGCCCGGACAAGTAGAAGAGAGGTTGACGGCGTGGGGGGGTCGCCGCCAACCTCTGCCAAGAGCATAAACGGTCTCCGGACATCATGCCGACACTATGACCGGAATCATTCGGCGTGTCGCCAGCGGCGTGGACCCGTCACCACGGGTTCCAGACAGTGTGGCGATCGGCATATTCGCAGGCCACAGCGTATTTGCGGGCCTCAACGGATTCGGATTGTTGGCAGCCAGTCCCTCCGGAGTGGACGTAGGGCGGATGTTATG
>NZ_CAKJTO010000113.1:0-14201 GCF_917627405.1 Protofrankia sp. Cj5 | reverse complement strand
CGGTGAGGCCGTTGCTGGCACCGTCCTGGTTGACGGCGCTGCCCCGGATCACGGCGAGTATCTGATGGCCGAGGCGCTGGGCCTCCGACAGCCGCTCCAACAGGACGACTCCCACGCCCTCGGCCCAGGCGGTGCCGTCGGCGGCGGCGGCGAACGGCTTGCACCGGCCGTCGGGGGCCAGCCCACGCTGCCGGCTGAACTCGGTGAACATGCCCGGGGCGGCCATCACCGCGACCCCGCCGGCCAGGGCCAGCGTGCACTCTCCCCGCCGCAACGCCTGGCTGGCCAGGTGGATGGCCACCAGGGAGGAGGAGCAGGCGGTGTCGACGGTGACGGCCGGTCCTTCCAGCCCCAGGGTGTAGGCGATCCGGCCCGAGGCGACACTGGTGGTGCTGCCGGTCAGGAGGTAGCCCTCGAGGCCCTCGGACGCCTCGTGCAGGCGAGGACCGTATTCCTGCTGCATCGCGCCGATGAACACCCCGGTCCGGCTGCCTGTGAGGGAGGCCGGGTCGATAGCCGCCCGCTCGAGGACCTCCCAGGACGTCTCGAGCAGCAGCCGTTGCTGGGGATCCATCGCCGCCGCCTCGCGGGGGCTGATGCCGAAGAAGGCAGCGTCGAACTGGTCGGCGTCGTAGAGGAATCCGCCCTCGCGCGCGTATGACGTGCCCGGCCTGCCTGGTTCGGGGTCATAGATCCTGGCAAGGTCCCAGCCGCGATTGGTGGGGAGCCCCCCGATCGCGTCGGCGCCGGAGACCAGCAGTTGCCACAGCTGTTCGGGGGAGCCCGCACTTCCCGGCCACCGGCCGCTCATGGCCACGATCGCGATCGGTTCGTCGTTCACGGTTGTGGCCGTGGCCGTGGTCTCGACCGCGCCGGAGTGCCGCGTGCCTGTCGCGATGGCCGCCAGGTGGTGCGCAACGGCGTGGGGCGTGGGGTGGTCGA
Source organism: Protofrankia sp. Cj5 (assembly GCF_917627405.1). Classification (NCBI taxonomy): domain Bacteria; kingdom Bacillati; phylum Actinomycetota; class Actinomycetes; order Frankiales; family Frankiaceae; genus Protofrankia; species Protofrankia sp. Cj5. The sequence goes on along the minus strand of NZ_CAKJTO010000113.1, from coordinate 13,259 downwards.
AGGTGAGGGTCGCTGGCAGTCGCAGGCCGGTCGCGGCGGACAGCCGGTCGCGGAACTCCACCGCGCCGAGCGAATCGAGCCCGAGGTCCTTGAACGTCCACGTCGCGTCGACAGCGCCTGGCAGGACGTGTCCCAGGACGACGGCGACGCATCCGCGCACGACGTCGACCAGCGCGGCCTGTCGTTCGCCCGCGGACAGCCTGGCCAGGCGTTGTCCCAGCGAGGATGAACTGTCCGCCGCGTCGCCGCGATGCTCCGCGCCGCTGTCCTGCGCTGGTTTCGGGCCGGCGTGCGTCGCTGGCTCCGAACGAGGGTGCGCAATCCTCCCCGGCGCCCGCGGGGGTTCGGCAGCCGACGTGTCGATCCAGAACCGCTCGCGCTGGAAAGGATACGTAGGAAGCCTTGTCCGCCGGGCATCCGGCCTGAATGCGGCCGGCCAGTTCACCCAGCCGCCATGGGTGTGGATCTCGGCGAGTGAGGTGAGGAACCGCCGCATCCCACCGTCGTCACGGCGCAGGGTGCCAACGGCGATGGCACTGCCCAGGCCGCCGGTGCCGTCGCCGCCAGCATCGTCGCCGCCAGCATCGTCGCCGCCAGCATGGTCAGCCCTGTCGAGGGTCTGGCGGATTCCCACCGTAAGGACCGGGTGGGGGCTGGTTTCGACAAACATCCGGTGCCCGTCGGCGAGCGCGCCGCGGATCGCCTGGTCGAGCTGGACCGGCTGGCGGAGGTTGCGGTACCAGTAGTCGGCGGTAAGCGTGGCGGTGTCGAGCAGGCCGCCGGTGACGGTGGAGTAGAACGCGATGTCCGACGTGTGGGCGGTGATCCCGGACAGGGCGTGCAGCAGCTGTTCCCGGATGCTTTCGACCTGCGCGGAGTGGGACGCGTAGCTGACGGGGATGGCGCGGGCATCGATGCCGTCGGCCCGGTATCCGGTGAGCAGTTCGTTCAGCGCGCCCGGGTCGCCGGAGACGACGGTGGACGCGGGCCCGTTGACGGCGGCGATGCTCAGCCGGTCCGCCCAGTGGGTGAGCCGGGAGCGCACGTCGGTGGCGGGCAGGGGAATGGAGGCCATGCCACCAGAGCCACCGGAGCCGCCGAGTTCGGCCAGGGCCCGGCTCCGTAGCGCCACGATTGTGGCGGCGGTCTCCAGCGACAGCGCGCCCGCAATGTGAGCGGCGGCGATCTCACCCTGGGAATGGCCGATGACCGCGTCCGGGTGAACCCCGAAGGAGCTCCAGAGCCGGGCGAGGGAGACCATCACCGCGAACAGCACGGGCTGGACGACCTCCACGTGGTCCAGGGACGGCGCGTCCGGCCGGCCGCGCAGCACGTCGTCCAGCGACCATTCGACGTGTGGTGCCAGGGCTTCGGCGCAGGCGCGGAGGTGTCCGGCGAAAACGGGGGATGTCTCGAGCAGGCTCCGGGCCATACCGCTCCATTGCGAGCCCTGGCCGGGGAAGACGAACACGACGCCCCTGGCGTCCCTGGCGTCCCGGGCGACTCCGCTCACCAGGCCGGGTGCCACCTTCCCACTGCCCAGCGCCGCGAGCCCGGCCAGGAGCTCCTCGCGGTCACCACCGAGAAGCACCGCCCGATGGGTGAACGACGTTCGGGTCGTGGCGAGCGAGAATCCGACGTCCGCCGGGCCCATCTCGGGCCGGGCGGAAACGGCCTCGCGCAGCGCCGCGGCCTGAGCACGCAACCCAGCTTCGCTTTTCGCTGATATCACCCACGGGATCACCGGCGGGCCGGCTACGGCGGTCGTGCCGGGGGCAGCCCCCTTGCCGGGGGCGCCGTCGCCGTTCGCGGCCGGACGATCGGATACCGGCTTCTCCGCGAGCACCAGATGGCAGTTGGTTCCCCCCACCCCGAAGGAACTGACCCCGGCGACGAGCGTCCTGCCCGGTCGCGGCCACGGAGCGAGGGCCTGTTGCACCCGCAGGTTGATCTCATCGAAACGGATCTCTGGATTGGGTGTCTCGAAGTTCAGGCTCGGTGGGATCTGGCGATGCCGGATACTCAGGATCACCTTGAGAAGGCCGACAATTCCCGACGCGCCTTCCAGGTGGCCCACGTTCGTCTTGGCCGAGCCCACCAGGAGCGGGCGCCCGGGGGGACGGGCCGCGCCGAGCGCCGCACCGAGCGCGGCGGCCTCGATCGGGTCACCGACCTTCGTCCCGGTGCCGTGGAGCTCCACGTACTGGAGCTCAGCGGCATCCACACCGGACCGTTCGACGGCCAGCCGCACGACCGCTTCCTGCGCTGCCGGGCTCGGGATCGTGAGCGCGTCGGTGGCGCCGTCGTTGTTGACCGCGCCACCGTTGATCACGCAGTAGATGTCATCGCCGTCGGCCAGCGCTCGGGCGAGCGGCTTGAGCACGACGACGCCACCACCCTCCCCGCGCACATAGCCGTTCGCACGGGCGTCGAGGGTGTAGGAGCGGCCGTCCGGTGACAGGCCACCGAATCGTGCGGCGGTGATGGTGCTTTCGGGCGTTATGTTCAGGTTGACGCCGCCGGCGAGGGCGAGCGCGGACTCTCCCTTGCGCAGGCTCTCGCAGGCCAGGTGAACGGCTACCAGGGAGGATGCCTGAGCCGCGTCCACCGTCAGGCTGGGCCCGGCCAGATCGAAGGTGTAGGACACCCGGTTGGCGATGATCCCACGGTTGAGCCCCGTCAGGGTGTGGCGCGTGATGGTGCGGTCGCCCTGCTGGTGGAGCAGGGTTGCGTAGTCGCTTGCGATGGCTCCCATGAATACGCCGGCCCGGACTCCCGCGAGGCTCGCGGGCAGGATGCCCGCATCTTCGACGGCCTCCCAGCTGAGCTCGAGGATCAGCCGCTGCTGCGGGTCCATGGCGATCGCTTCAGCGGGCGAGATGCCGAAGAAAGCCGGATCGAACCGGTCGACGTGGTCGAGGAAGCCGCCGGGGTGGGCGTCGGCGGCGGAGTTCCAGCGCTCGGCCGGGGTTTCGGTGATGGCACTTTGGCCGTCGGTGAGAAGCCGCCAGAATTTTTCCGGAGTCGGCGCTCCCGGCAGCCGGCAGGCAAGCCCGATGACGGCGACCGCTTCGGCCGCCCCGGTTCCTGCTCCGGGAACAGTCGGTTTGTCGCTCATACTGTGACCCTTTCCTGCTCAATGGCAAACAGAACGTGTACCGAATTCAGCGGTGCGGCCGGCCGGTGCGCCGGAAAATTCCGTCCCAGCGGCCGGACGGGGGTACACCGGAATGCGGCCGCGCACCCGCCGCGGCCGGGAAACCGAATCCCGGGTCATCCTCGGCCCACGAGGTTCTGACCCGCTTGTCATGCCGGGTCTTGCTTCCCGGAGGCGCGGGGAATCATGGGGGGACCGTCGCATGCTGGCCGACTTCAGCTTCACCAGCCTTGCCGGGCCGAGGGATCGCGGCGAGGAGCTCCTGCGTGTAGGTATGGACCGGCTGCGAAAACACCTGCCTGACATCTCCGGTCTCGACGACGCGGCCGTCCTTCATCACGAGGAGCCGGTCGCTGACATGATGGATCACCCCGAGGTCATGGGAGATGAACAACAACGCCACCCCGAGGCCGCGTTGCAGGGCGGTGAGCAGATCGAGTATCTGGGCTTGGATCGACACGTCGAGCGCGGAGACCGGTTCGTCACAGACGATCACATCAGGTGATGGTGCAAGTGCCCGCGCGATCGCGACCCGCTGGCGTTGGCCCCCGGACAGCTCCCGGGGCCGCCGCTGGAGCATGTTCGCGGCCAGGCCTACCTGGTCGAGCAGCTCGATGATCTTCACCCGTCGATCCCGTCCGCGCCGGGGGCCGGCCACCGCCTCGCCGATGATGCGTTCGACGGTGTAACGCGGGTCGAACGAACCCATCGGGTCCTGGTAGATGGCCTGGATCCGCCGGCGGTACGCCCTGCGGTCGCGCTCGCGGATCCTGCCGCCTGACTGTCCCGCCGCTCCGGCGCTAGCTCCAGCTCCGTTTGCCGTTCCGTTCCACGGCGCACCGGCGAGCCGGACGGTGCCTTCGTCCGGCTCAAGCAGGCCGAGCACGATGCGGGCCACCGTCGTCTTGCCCGAGCCCGACTCGCCGACCAGGCCGAGCGCCTCACCCACCCGGAGCTGGAACGACACGTCCCGGGCCGCGTGATGCCAGGTCTGGTCAGGGGAGCGGAACCGTTTGGAGATGCTTTCAGCCTCGATGAGGAGGCCGCCACGCGGAGCTGGCGGCCGCGCCGTCTCGACGACCGACAGCCGGTGTGGAGTTTCCTCCGGTGCCGCCATGGGGTACCAGCACAGCGCGCCATGCCCTGGTCCGGCGTCGGCTGGCGCGGGCAGTTCGTCACGGCACCTCTGGTCGGCGAGCCGGCACCGGAGCGCGTACGGGCAACCGTCCGGGCCGGCTGCGGGCTGCCCGGACGCGGCGTCCGACAGCCGGGCGCCCTTGGCGTGCATGGCGGGTGCGGCCGCGAGCAGCGCCCGGGTGTACGGGTGTCGTGGGCTGCTCAGCACACGGTCCGTCGGCCCCTGCTCGACGATCAGCCCGCTGTGCATGACCGCGATCGTGTCCGCGAGCCCGGCCACGACGGCGAGGTCGTGGCTGATGAGCAGGAGCGCCATGCCGCTGTGCTTGAGCCGCCGGAGCAGGTCGAGAACCTGTGCCTGGACGGTGACGTCCAAAGCGGTCGTGGGCTCGTCCGCGAGCAGCAGCGCTGGACCGGCGGCGATCGCGGATGCGATCAGCGCCCGCTGCCGCAGGCCACCGGAAAGCTGGTGCGGGTACTGGCGCGCACGCTGTCGGGGATCGGGAATACCCACGTCCGTCAGCAGGGACAGCACCCGGCCGCGCACCTCGGCCCGGTCGACAACCCGGTGGGTGCGTAACGTCTCGGCGACCTCCGCGCCCACCGTCCGGAGCGGGTCGAGCGAGACCAGGGCGTCCTGGAGCACCAGGCCGATCCGCCGGCCGCGCACCGCTTGCCACTGAGGCTCGGTCAGAGTGCTCAGATCCCTGCCGTCGAACACCAGCCGGCGCGCGGTGGCCGCCGCGCGGGCACCGGTGAGGCCGACGAGCGTGCGGGCGGTGACGCTCTTGCCGGAGCCGGACTCGCCCACGAGGGCGAGGCACTCGCCCCGGCCGAGAGTGAACGACACGTCCCGAACCGCCCGGACGGGCCCGGAGCCCGGATGGAACGTCACGTCGAGACCGTCGACGACAAGGAGAGGATGATCGGCGGCGCCGGGCATGGTCATCGGGTGGTCCTACCGGCGAAGTGGGCCTGCGCATATCGGCCGGCCACGTTGACGGCGATCACGGTGACGGCGATGGCCGCTCCCGGGAACACCCCGATCCACCAGGCCGTCTGTAGGAAGTCGCGGCCTTCGGACAGCATCAGGCCCCACTCCGGGGCCGGTGGCCTCGTCCCGAGGCCGAGGAAGCTCAAGGCGGACGCGTAGATGAGGGCCGTGCCGAAGCCGACCGTGGCAAGCACGAGCACCGGACCGAGCGCGTTGGGCAGGACATGGCGCGCCACCAGCAGCCCCCGCCGAAGGCCGAGCCCCACGGCGGCCTCGACGTAACCCGAGCGCCGCACCACCATCGCCTCGGCGCGGACAAGCCGTCCGTATACCGGGATCAGCGCCGCCGCTATGGCAAGCACGGTATTGGTCGTACCAGCGCCGAGAACGGCGATCACCAGCAGCGCCAGGAGCACCGGCGGCATCGCGATCAATATATCCGCCAGGCGCATGAGGACCAGATCGGCGACGCGCCCGCCGAGCGCGGCGGTCAGGCCGAGCAGCGTGCCTCCGCCGACGGCGAGCGCGATCGCGCCGAGACCGAGCAGGAGCGACGTTCGAGCGCCATAGAGGATCCGGGTGAAAACGTCACGGCCGATCTGGTCAGTACCGAACCAGTGCGAACCACCCGGAGCCGCGAGCGCGTTCACCGGGTCGGTGTCGGTCGGGGAGGCATCGGTGAACAGTCCCGGCGCGATCGCCACAACTGTGACCAACAGGAGAACCACGGCCGCGACGACCAGGGCGGGACGGCCTCTCCGGCGGCGCCGGGCACTGGGCACGGCGCCGGCCCCCAGCGGGACGACGGAGCCGACAGCTGTCACAGGGCTGCCTCCGTCGTCCGCAGTCTCGGGTCGATGACCAGGTGGAGCAGGTCCACCACGGTGAAAATGAGGACGACGGCGAAGGCCGACAGCAGGACGACCCCCAGCACGACCGGCAGGTCCCTGCTGGTCACCGCCTGCATGGTCAGCGATCCGATGCCAGGCCGGCTGAAGACCGTCTCGATCACCACCGTGCCGCCGAGCAGCGTCCCGGTCAGCCAGCCCGCCAGCGTCAGCAAGGGTGTCGCCGCGTGCCGGAAGGCGTGGCGCAGCCTGACCGCGCTCTGGCTCAGGCCGCGGGAGCGCGCGGTGACCACGAACGGCTGTTCCAGCGCGGCCTCAAGGCCCTCACGCAACACCTGACCCAGCACACCGGCCACTGACAGCGCGAGGGTGACCGCGGGCAGCACAAGCGAGGAGAGGCTCTGCGCGCCGGCCACCGGGAAGATCCGGAGCCGGAACGAGAACACGGTCAACAGCATGATCCCCAGCCAGTGCGGCGGGGTGGACAACGCCACCAGCTCCCAGGCCGTGGCGGTGGCACGCAGGGCCGGCCGCCGTCCAGCTGTCACCACCGCGGACACCACCGCGATGACGACGGCGAGGGCGACCGCGGCCACGGTGAGCTGGACCGTAGGCCAGATCTGATCGTTGATCAGTTTCGACACAGGCTGCTGGAGCTGGTAGGAGCTGCCCAGATCGCCGTGGAGGAGGTTGCCGACGTAACGCGCGTACCGTACCGGTACGGGCTGGTCGAACCCGAATTCGGTCCTGATCTGCTGCCGAATCTCGGGGGAGGCCGTGGTCGTCGGCCCCAACAGGACCGCTACCGTGTCGCCAGGGACGAGCTGGAGCGCGGCGAAGGCCAGCGTCGCAGCCCCGAGCATCACCGCCGTCCCCGCGAGCAGGCGTTCGGCAGCCCCTTGTATTATTCCCCGTCCGCTGAACAGGGCACGTCTGGTAGCCAGTGGTGAACGCATCCGGTATCCATGAGCCGATCCGTCGAGGCGAGTCCAGGGCGCGCTGATGGAAAAATATCAGCGCAGCTCGGTGAGGTGCTATTTCTTGTTACGCCAGGCGTCGTAGAAAAGTGGCCATGAGTTCGCGTCGAAGGCGATTCCCTTTACGTACCCGGCCGCTCCGATGATGGAGCTTGACGTGTACACCGGGATCACAACGGCCTTGTTGATGACCGCCTTCTGGGTCTTGGCGTAGACGTCATTGCGGGTCGCTTGGTCCAGCGTGGCCGCGCCTGTGTCGGTCCAGTTGTCCACCTCGGGGTCGCTGAGCAGCGAGGCGTTCTGGCCGCCAGTGGCCAGGGTGCTGCCGCTGTTGAAGAACAGCCGCAGCACATCCGGCTCGAACCGGCCCCAGCTGAAGTCCAGCACCTGGAACTGGCCGCCGTAGGCCTTGGTGACGTAGGTGCCGATGTCCACGGCTGGGCGGGTGATCTCGACACCTATCTTTTTGAGGTCGTCCTGGATCGCCTGGCCCAGGATGTCACGCTGTTCCCGCACGAATGCCGGCACCGTAGGCCATTCGATGGTGAGACGTATGCCGTTCCGGGTGCGGTACCCAGCGGCGTCACGACCGGTCCAGCCTGCCTGGTCGAGGAGCTGGTTGGACGTTGCCGGCTCGTAGGGCCAGCTTTTCTCCAACGTGGCGTCATACGATGGTGTGGTTGCCGAGATGGGGCTCCAGGCTCGCTTGTACTGGCCGAAGTAGACGGTACTGACGTCCTGGTCCAGGTTCACCCCTCGCTGTATGGCGGTGCGGACGCGCTCGTCGTTGAGCGGAGCCAGGGACGTGTTCAGGTAGAGGCTGTAGGGCGCGCCAGCGATATCCTTGCGCAGTACCTGAAGGTTCTGGTCGGCCTGGATGGCCTTTACATTCGCCGGTGGAACAGCGCTGATAACATCGATCTGGCCGCTGGTCAGCGAACCGACCCGTGCCGCGTTCTCCTTGAGAATGCGGATGGTCAGCGTGTCGATATAGGCGGGGCCGGTGTGCTTGCCGGTAGCCGGGGCCCAGGCGTATGCGGGATTTTTCGTCAGTACGATGCGCTGGCCCTTTGTGTAGCTGGTGAAGGTGAACGGCCCGGTGCCGACGGCGACCGGGCCGCCGCCGCACAGCTTGTCGGCATTGGCCGTCAGTGTCTTCGGCGAGTAGAAGCCGAGGTAGGCGGTGCTGGCCGCCTGGAGGAACGGGGCGAACGGCTTGGAAAAATTGACCTTGACGGTGTATGGATCGATGACGTCTGTCCCGGTGTAGGGGCCGAGCAGGCTCGCGGCGTACTGCGATTTTGTCGTCTTTGCGACTATATGGTCAAAATTGATCCGCACGGCATCGGCGTTGAAGTCGGTGCCGTCGGTGAACGTGACCCCCTGCCGCAGCCGGAAGGTAAAGCTCGTCAGGTCCGGTGCGATGTCCCAGGAAGTGGCCAGCCACGGGTGGAAGGTACCGGCATCGTCCTCCGTGACAAGGGAGTCGAAGACGTTACGCTGGATCGCCGCGGTGATGTCCTGCTGGCTGACGTGGATGTCGAAGCAGGTCGGTTCGGTGTCGATCCCGTAGGTCAGGGATCCACCGGGCACCGGTTTGTCCGCGTAGGTAGCGGTGGACCCAGCGTTCGAACCGCAGGCGGCAAGGAAGAGCGTCGCGGTGACGGCTGCTCCCGCTATGCGAGCGTGTGTGCGGCCGGGCTTTCGATCAGCGAGCCGGAGCGGCGATTTTAAACACGCGCTGCGGTGTACGGGCCTGGTAAAGCGCATGCGAGGGCTCCGAGGGGCTCGACGAGAATCAGGAGAGATGCGACGGAAAGCGGCTGGATGCCGATATCAAAATTACCCATGTCGATATCAGGAGCACGGGACAAAGCGGGACAAAAATGAACGCGGGTGAGGTGGGCGCCGGGCGAGCGGAAGCTTCGTCTCCGGTGTTTTGGCTACGGGCACATTTCGGCTGGGCGGGCATCCGTCCGTGCCAGCCAGGATGCTTGCAGGACGGATTGGGCCGCCTGGCCAGTGTGCCGAGCTGTCTTCGCGTGTCACCGAGATCCGCGGAGATTTGCGGCCGGAGTGGTCTGATGCGCTGGAACCCGCCTGGAAACCTGCCGGGAATTCAGGGCAGACAGGCCGCGCTTGATACCCGAAGAAGATCGATATGGCGTCGCGACGTGAGGAGGTGGCTGGTTGTCGACCACACTATCCAGCGCGGCTGCACAAGCCCTGGCTGGCTCTCATTGGACCTCACGGAAATCATATTAGCTATGTGCAATGATATGCGGAAGTGAAGCGGATGTGATTTGCTTCACGTCATCAGCTCAGGGGCTGCTGACGTCGTCTCCGGGTGTGCGTGGGCGCGATGCTCGCAGGCCGCGGGCAGGGATCTGGCCGGCTGCCTTGGCGCGATCGCGCTGTTCGTCGACGGCGGTGGCGGAAACATCCCTGGGAATATTCATCGGGATCTTCCGCATCGGTACGGGAATGGCGCCCGGACCGCTGGCGCAGCCGGAGCGGAATGACGATCTTTGCCACCGGCCGACAGGTTGAGTGGCGCCAGCAACAGAATGTGGATCAAGAAGTGGGGCTGGGGTGCGTGCATCGCGTGAGCGGAATTACTGGTAGGACACATGTCGCATGATTATATTTTCGCTTGGCTGAAGGCCCCGGGGTGCTGAGGTCTTCAGCCAAGCAGTCACGGTTTTAGAGCGCGTTTGAGATCGTCATTCCGGCGGCGATGCTGTCGGGCCCCTCTGGGGTGACTGCGTCCACTGTGGGTGCCACCGGTTGACGTTTGAGGGTGAGCGCGATCAGAGCGCCAGCCGCCGTGGCGGCCGCGGCGACCCATCCCCCCGTGCGAAGCCCGTCGACAATGGTTGACGGAGCATCCGTCTGGCCGGTCAGGCCCGCGCGGGCGATCGCCACGATGACGGCCAGCCCTATGGCGCTACCGAGCTGCTGGGATGTGGAAGCCAGCGCTGAGGCGACGCCCTGCTCGGCGGGCGAGACTCCGGCGGACGCCGCCACGAACAGCGCGCTGAAGGCGATGCCGGCGCCGAGGCCCCAGATGATGAGGCCGGGCAGCAACGCGGCGAACGAGCTGTTCGGTGACATACCCATGGCGAGGGCGGCCAGCCCGATCCCCGCGACGAGCATCCCGGTGAAGATGGTGGGACGGATACCCTGCCGGTTGAGCAGCGTCAGGGAGATCTTCCCGCCGACCATGGAGATCAGAGTGAGCGGCAGGAAGGCCAGACCGGCGGTAAGCGGGCTGTAACCGAGCACATTCTGCAGGTAGGTGGTGTACAAGAAGTATTCCCCGCCGAGCGTGCCGACCAGGATCAGTATGTCAATCATGGCGACGGCCAGACTGCGGTTACCGAAAAGCCGCAGTGGCGCGAGCGGGTTGCGGGTGCCCCGCTCGATGAGGACGAAGGCTGCCACAAGCGCCGCACCGACGAGCAGGGACCCGACGACCCTGCTCGAGGACCATCCTTCATCCGGTCCGCTGGCCAGGCCGAACACCACCAGGGAGATGCCCGCGGTGGCGACCACCGCGCCCGGTACGTCGAAGCCCCCGCGCCCGCCCTCGCGTGGCGGATCCGCCGGAAGCAGCCATGGCGCGATGATCGCCGCGCCCAGCGCGAGTGGCACGTTGACGAGGAAGACCGCGGCCCATCCGAAGCCGTTGGTGAGCAGCCCACCGAGGAGTGCGCCGGCGGCGAGGCCGCCGCTTGCCGCGACGCCCCAGACCGTCAGCGCCTTGTTGCGTTCTGGTCCCTCCGCATAGCTTTTATTGATCAATGACAGGATTGTCGGGAACAGCAGCGCGCCGCCCAGGCCCTGGACGGTTCGGGCGGTCAGCAGCATCCACGGCTCGGTTGCAAAGCCCCCTCCCAGCGACGAGATGGCGTAGAGCCCGAGCGCGAGGATGAACATCCGCCGCTCGCCGAGCCGGTCGGCCGCCCGGCCGCCGAGCAGCAGGAATCCGCCGAACGTCACGGCGTAGGCGCTGACCACCCATTGCAGCGACTGGGCGGTGAATCCGAGCTCACGGCCGATGTCGGGCAGGGCGATGTAGACGATGTTGTAGTCGATGGCGACGACGAACTGGGCGAACGCCAGCAGGGCGAGTTTGAGCCCGGACCGCTCCTGCGGGCGGGTCACGGAAGCATCCACGGGTTCGGTTCTTCCTGCGCGGAGTTGTCACCGGCCACGGACGTGGCTGGTGAGGCGGGCGTTGGTCGAGGCAGGCCTGATGCCCTGCGTCGGCTGTGAGGCGCTTCAACTATGAGGCGTTCGTATCCTACACGGTGTTCAAACTTACTACATGGGATAGTAGCTCAGCGCTGTAGAGTGTCAGGCGTGGAGGAGCCGACGCCGCGCCGGCGAGATCGCCTCCGGGCGGAGACCGTCCGGGAGATCAAGATGATTGCGCTCAAGCACATGGCCGCGGGTGGAGCGGCCACTGTTTCGCTGCGTGCGATCGCCCGCGAGATGGGGATGACCGCGGGTGCGCTCTACAGCTACTACGACACCCGAGACGATCTGGTCATTGCGTTGATCGCCGATGTCTACGGCCAGCTCGCGGAACTGCTGGACATGGCGCGTACCACCCGGCCCGCGGACGACCCCGGGGCTCAGCTGCTGGCGGTCGGCCTGGCCTATCGGCAGTGGGCGATCAACAACACCGGGGAGTTCCAGCTTGTCTACGGCGACCCGCTCCCCGGCTGTCAGGCTCCAGAGGGCGCGGCCGCCCTGGCCGCGGAATACCGCGCGTGCGGGGTGCTTCTGAAGATCGTCGCTGCCGCCTGGCCGGCAGTCGAGCGCAGCCAGGCTATCGACGACTATCGGTGGTCCGATTTCGATCCGGCCTTCGTCGCCATGGTCGGTGAGTCGTTCCCCGAACTGCCGCCGTCCGCGGTCGCGCTCTCGCTGCGTATCTGGGGCCGGCTGCACGGGCTGATCGCGCTCGAGGTCTACGGCCACCTGCGGCCCCAGATACTGGACCCCGCCAAGCTCTACCACGCCGAGTTGGTCGACCTGACCAGAACGCTGGGTCACGCGTCGCCGATCAGGTCGTCAGCGTAGCCCGTTATCGATCTTACTGAATCGGCAGAGGCGCCCGCGCGGGCTTTGGGCGCCATTCGTCGGTGATTGCTGTCGGCCCGATGAGACCGTCCACCCGGGGATAGCGGTGCACGGTTCTCCGATAGTTGATCCGCCATCCCCGCGGAGTGCGAGTGACAATGTCGAGGTAGTCACCATTGGTGATCGACCCGTCGGCCCGAACAGCCAGGTAGCGACTGCGTGCCCGGACAGTTCCGTCATTGTCCACTAAGATTATGGTGTCGACGGTCTGATGGTCCGCGGTGTCCGCCGGGAGCCGCCGCACATAGTCGCGGAAGGCATCGAGCCCGTGGAGGAGGATACCCTTTCCCACCCCGATCTCAATCGTGACGTCGTCGGTGAAAACCAGGCTGAGCGCGTCTGTCTCCTTGTTGTCGACAGCGTGCGCAAACAGGGCCAACGTCTGGTGGATCCCGGTGATATCCGACGTGGACAGTTCCCGCGTCATGGTGCTCCTTCGGCATGAAGACACACAGCTCAGTGGTCGGCGCCGGCAGGCCCCGAAGGACCTCCAGCGCCGATATGACGAGCAGTCGGGCCGAACGCCCCTCAGACCGGGACACCGCCAATTTGCCGCAGAATGGTGAGGCGGTCCGGAAGCACGTCATAGCTGACGATCCGGCCGTCGTGAAAGGTGATCCAGCTGATGCTGGTGCCGTTGATCGGCCTGCCGGTCGCCGGCACACCGAACACGTCACCTTTGTGGATACCCTCGATTCGCCAGAATACGACCACCCGATCATCTTCGGCCACGAGATCCGTGACGGTCGTCTTGAGATCTCCTACGGCCTCCCTCAGCCAGACGACGTGCTGGCGGAAGCCGTCACGGCCTGCTGACCAGCCTGCGCGGGCCCGGGTTTCATCGTCGGCGTCCGAGTCGATGAGGTCGTCCAGGAGCTCCAGGCGCCCGTTGTTGACGATCTCCTCATACAGACGCCGCGCCGCGGCCTTGTTGGACTCGGTCCTGGTCGTGTCAGTACTCATCAACGGCCTCCTCGGGCATGGAGAACTTCATC
>NZ_CAKJTO010000112.1:2438-14963 GCF_917627405.1 Protofrankia sp. Cj5 | reverse complement strand
AAGTTAAGGCAGTTTTCGATCTTCATGCAGGTCTGAGGTGAGGATTCGGTTTCCACGCTGGGTCGTGAGCGGGCGTGCGTCATCGCGCCGGGTGCCGTGGCCCCGGCGTGAGGGATTTACCGGTTGCGGGAAGTAGCGATTCGACGGGTTATGCGGCGGGCTTTTCGGGTTCGACGGTGACTGTGAGTCCGAGTTTCTCCAGCTGTGCGACCAGTCGTTTCTGTTGAGCTTCGGTGCCACGGCGACGCTGTGCCCAGTCCGGTCCGAGTTCCCGGTAGGCAGTGCCGTCATGGACGATGTGCCAATAGGCGATGAGAATGTCGTGACGGATCGCGCCGACAGCCTTCTGGACGCCGCGGCGTCCCCGGACCTGTGCGTAGTGCGCGGCCAGATAGGTCTCCCGTGTCATGGCGGCGGCGTGCGCGGCCTCGGTCAGCGCGGTCCGCAGCCAGGTGGAGCCCTGCCGGCTTCGACCGGATTTCGAGGTCCCGGCGGAGGAGTGATTACCCGGGCAGATCCCTGCCCAGGACGCGAGGTGCCCCGCGGTCCGGAAACGGCCCATGTCCATCCCGGCCTCCGCGATCAGACACTCAGCTGTCCGCCGGCCCACCCCGGGTATCGTCATCACCTGCTCCACCAGGTCCGCGAAAGGGGCCAGCATCACCTTGATCCTGTGGCCGACTTCGGTGATCGCTTCGTTGCACAGGTCGATCTGTGCCAGCAGTTGGCGGACCAGCAGTTTCTGATGGTCCGCCAGCGGGCGGCCGGCCAGCGCCTCCCGTAACTGCGGGATCTTCACTCGGAGCCGGCGGCGGGCGAGGTCAGCCAGGACGTCGGGGTCCTCCTCACCGGCCAGCATCGCGTCGATCATCGCCCGGCCGGACGTACCCAGCAGCTCCGAGGCCACCGAGGTCAGCGTGATCCCACAATCCTGCATGATTTTCTCGAGGCGTTGGACTGCCCGGGTACGGTCCTCGACCGTGGTCCGCCGGTGCCGGGTCAGATCCCGTAGCGCCCGGATCGGTTTCGGGGGCACGAACGACGGCCGTACCAGGCCATGTTCCAACAATTGCGCGATCCATACCGCGTCACCGACATCGGTTTTCCGGCCCGGAACATTGTGCATGTGCTGCGCATTAAGCAGCCAGCACTCGAACGAGTTCTCCAACAAGTAAAAGACCGGTTTCCAATATACGCCAGTGGATTCCATGCCGACGAGTGACACCCGCTCACCGGTCAGCCAGTCAGCCAGCCGCGTAAGTCCCGCGCCCGTCGTCGCGAACGTCCGCACCTCGCTGCGCCGGGCGCCACCGCGCCCGGGTGCCCGCACCGCCGCCACCACCGTGTCCCGGTGCACATCCAGCCCGGCAACACGATCGATCAGCACATCCATAGATGACCGTCTTCTCCCGTCGACCCATGACCAGCACAGACCGCCCGGGGAGGGCCTGTCACCAAAGATTCTGAGGTACGCGCTCGCGGCAGCAGGACAGGATTCCTCAGGACCTCCGCGCCACACTGACCTACGGGCTCACAGCACCACAGAGCAACGACGTCGGACCGGACGGCCCCAACATCCTCATCAGGACAGGGTGCCGGCGCAAGCCGGCATGGTCACTGACCTGCGGTGACATCAGATGATCTTCGCTTAAGTTAGTGGTATTGATGCATAGGCTGTAATCGGCCATCGGCCGTGAGGCTAAACGGAACGGCGGAGACTCGCGATATTGAGCGGTCAGCGCGCGGAAATGCGCGGAAACGCTTGGACGAGCTACGCGACCGACTGAAAATCTTCAAGATTGCCGCGAGTCTCCGGCGCCATGACGCGGTCGTGGAACGTCTCGCGGGCGGCTATTCTCCACCGCGGGTTGGTGAGCATTTCCGAGCGTCCCGTCGAGGTGGAGGACCGTGCCGTGCCTGGCCGCTGGGAGGGTGATCTCATGATTGGGAAGGGTGGGAAGAGTCAGATCATGATCTTATTCGCCGTGGCAACGCGGCTCGAACGAGAACACCAACGGGCTACTCCGTCAGTATTTCCCGAAAGACGTTTTCCCGAAAGACATTGACCTTTCGATCAATGCTCAGCCCGAGATGGACGCCGTCGCAGCTTTGATCAAAGTGGTGCTATCTCATGAGCGTGATGCCCTGGCTCCCTGAAGTCGCCGTCCTCGACGCTGTGGCTGGAATCATCGGGCTGCCTTCCGGACAGCCCGATGACGGGGTCGGATACGCGACTCCAGGGTCTCGCGGGCCTGAGCATCGCGGTGTCGAGTCAGGGGCGGGAACCCGTGGGGGCGCGGCGGGCGTAACGCATGCCGGCCGCCGGCCTGGATGCCGCACCGCGTCGCGCGCGTTCGGCGAGCATGGTCAGCACACGTCGCAACGCGAGCCCGGCGGCGTCGGCGCGGATGCTGACCTCCTCGCCCCCGTCGTGCCTGTCGGGCATCAGCGGCAGACCGTCCAGCCTGAAGCGCTCCTGCAGGGCGATGTCCTCAGCCAGGATGGCCTGCTCGAAGCGAGCGGCGTCGGCGAGGCGCTCCTGGTCCCCGTTGAGATCGTCGCGCAGCAGGCGGGTGTAGACGCGGGTCGACCCGGTGTCCTCTGGCTGTAGGCAGAAGAAGATCGTGTTGGTGACGCCGGCGTCGGGATACTCGAGCACCAGGCGCAGCTGGAACGGCGGGCTGTACACATACGTTGACCGGCGGCGCTGGATCAGTGGCCGCAGACCGGCCGCGACACCCGGGTCCTCGGGGTTGGCGACGGTTTGGTTCAGGTGCACCCGGAATCCATTGCCGTCAGGAGTGACCTTGTACGGGGGGACAGTTGTCTCCTCGCCCGCGCCGATCGTGTCAGCGTGGACAAACGGGAGATGCGCGGTGTCGAGGAAGTTGTCGGCGAGCAGGCCGGCGCATGACGACGTCTGCACCACCTCCAGCCACACCGAGTCGAAGGCGTGGTCGTCGGCTTCCGGCAGGTCGATAATGTCCGCGAACGGCTCCTCGGGCGCAAGCCAGACCAGCCCGTGGCGTTCGGCGGCACCCCAGGCAGGGGTGGCGCGGGCCCGTTTGGGCGCGGGCACGCCCGGCCCGAGCGCGGGTACGGCCGCGCATTCCCCGGAGGCGACGAAACGCCAGCCGTGGTAGCCGCAGACAAGTTCGGGACCGTCCACACGGCCGGCCGAAAGCGGTGCCAGGCGATGCGGGCACCGGTCGGCGAAGGCAACCACGCGGTCGTCGAGCCGGGCTATCGCCCAGGGCTCACCGAGCAGGCGGATCGGTACTGGTTCGTCGCCGACCTCGGATGACAGGGCAACCGGATGCCAGCCGCGTCGAAGAGAGGGATCTGTGTTTGTCAGCAACTGCGGAACGTCAACCACCTCCAGGAGCAGGGGCCGTCGGATGACGGGCGCGGATGACAGGTCAGATTGCGTTCAGTGAAACGCATGCTTCGATTATGGCGAGTCAACCCTGTTGATGTTTTTACTGCACATCCCGTACGTGACGCAAGGTGACGGTGATGGAAATCTCAGGTGAGCTGGCATCAATGGACCCGAAGTGACGGTGGTCCCTTTTCGCGGAATTTTCAGCGGGTTGTGGGCGTGCCGGATATGGCCGCTGTGGGCAGGCGGCGTTCATTTCAGGTGAATAGATTGCCGGCCAGCCGCTGTCCGCTCGCATCCGCCCCGGTCGGGCACAAACACCGAAGATACATCCCGTCGCCGATGGTGAACATGCGCGTAACCTCGCGGCTCTATCGTCGGTGGGCATGTGGGTTGCGCGCGGCCGATCGTCATCCCTGTCACTCTCCCTGTCTCGTGGTCTCGCCGCCGCGCGGCGCCCCGAGGGCCGAAGATGGGTTGATCATGAATCGTCCGTGGGAAACCCGACCGGGTGTGTCACATGATTGTGGCAGTCCCTCATCAGGCCACCGATCAGGCCACTGATCAGAGCGCTGATCAGAGCACTGACCCCGCACCGCCCCGGACGGCCCGCCTGCACCGGCCGCTGACCGTCGCCGAAGCCGTCGAGATCCTGGCCGACGGGGACGCGGAGATCCTCGCTGGCGGCACTGACCTGGTACCCGCGCTGCGTGCCCGCCAGCGGGAGCCACGCCGGCTTGTCGCCCTGCGCCGGGTCCTGGAACTGCGCTCCCGGGGGGCCAGCGCAAATATGTTGATCATTGGTGCCGGTGTCACCTACCACGATCTGACCGGCTGGTCGCTGTCGCCGGGGCTGGCGGCAATGGCACGGGTGGTCGGCTCCCCGCAGATCCGCAACACGGGCACGGTGGGTGGAGCGCTGGGGACAGCCAACCCGCGGGGGGACCTGTTGACCTTTCTCTCCGCGGTCGGCACCGAAATAGTGATCAACAGCGCGCGCGGGGCGCGGACCGTGGATGTCGCATCGTTCCTGGCAACCGGACTGGCCCCGACTGAGCTGGTCACAGCCGTTCGGCTACCCCGGCCGTGCGGGCCCCAGGTCTACCTGAAGATCGGTTCCAGGCAGGCCGCGTCGGCGGCGTTGGTCTCCTGCGCGCTGGTCGTCGACCGCGTGCACGAACGGGTGACCTGCGCGATTGGCGGGATCGCACACCAGCCGACGCGGCCGGCCGCCGCTGAGGAGTTCGTCCGGCAAGGGGTCGACTGGTCGACCGGGACGATCCCCGCGGATGTCGTGGCCGGGTTCGGCGAGCTCGTGGCCGAGGCCGCTGGGGCCGTGCCCGATCCGCTCCCGGATGACGTCGGCGTCTCGGCGGCGTACCGCCGGCACGCGGCCGGGGTGCTCGCGGCCCGCGCGGTCGGCCGCTGTCTGCCGGCCGCGGCGCCGGGCGCAATACCGGGCAGTGCGGGACCGGGCAGCGCCGGGCGGTTCCGGTCATGAACAACGACGGGTGTGCCCGCGGCGACATCGCCGGGGGCGGTGACGGTGACGCGGCGGCGCTGGCTGGTTGCGGAACCGGTCGACGGGTGTCCTATCAGCTGTACATCGACGGGGGTATGCGGCTGGTGGCCGACGCCTGGCTGGCGGAGTCCCTCCTGGGTGTGCTGCGCGACCACCTTGGCGTGATGTCGGTCAAGGACGCCTGCGAACAGGGCCGATGCGGATCATGCTCGGTACTCATGGACGGCCGGCTGGTGGCAAGTTGCACAGTGCTCGCGGCGGATGCCGCGGGCGCCGTGGTCACGACTGTTGCCGGGCTGGGTGCGGGTGGCCCGGCCCGAGCGGTGCGGGCCGCCTTCCTCGCCCACGGGGCGGTCCAGTGCGGCTTTTGCACACCAGGGTTCGTCGTCGCCGTGACCGATCTGCTGGCCCGGCGGCCCGACGCGGACGAGGACGAGATCCGTGAGGCATTGGCGGGCAACATCTGCCGGTGTACCGGATACGGACGGATCATGGCGGCCATCCGGTCCATCCAGGACACTCGCCGGTGACCGATGACAGGCGGTGGGCTGATGGCGGACTCACGTTCATCCGGTGATCAGGAGTTTACCGATCACGCGGCGGCCGGTCAGGGCATCGGTAGATCGGTGCCCCGCCCGGATGGCGCAGACAAGATCGACGGGACGTTCCCGTACGCTGGCGATCTCTTCCTGCCGGGCATGCTGCACGCCCGGACGCTGCGCAGCCCGCACCCCCGCGCCCGGATCCGCCGTATCGACACCGCCGCGGCCCGGCGTCTTCCGGGCGTGGCGGCGGTGGTGACCGCCGGGGACGTGCCCGGCCGGGCCACCTACGGCCTGATCGTCGCGGACCAGCCGGTGTTCGCCCGTGACGTTGTGCGCTACCAGGGCGAACCAGTTGCCGCGGTCGCGGCGCGTGACGCCCGCGCCGCTGTCCGGGCGCTCGCCGCCATCGACGTCGACTACGAACCGCTGCCCGCGGTGACAGATCCTGAGCGGATCGTGTCCGTTGGCGGCGAGGCCGATCCGCTGCACCCTGACGGCAATATTTTTCGCGAGATCCATCTGCGGCACGGTGACCCGGCGGCCCACGGCACGGTCCAGGTCAGCGACTCCTATGTGGTGGGCATGCAGGACCAGGCCTTCCTCGGCTGCGAGGCCGCGCTGGTGGTGCCGACGGCGGACGGCGGTATCGACATGCGGGTGGCCACGCAGTGGCTGCACTCCGATCGGGAGCAGATCGCGGCGTGCCTGGGTATTCCCGAGGATCGGGTGCGGCTCACCCTCGCCGGGGTTGGCGGAGCGTTCGGCGGCCGGGAGGACATCACCCTGCAGATCCACGGCGCGTTGCTGGCGCGGGTCACCGGGCAGCCGCTGCGGATCCGCTACGACCGGGTCGAGTCGTTCCTCGGCCATCCGCACCGGCATCCGGCTCGCCTGTGGTTCCGCCACACCGCGTCCCGCCGCGGGCAGCTCGTCAGCGTCCACGCGCGGGTGGTCCTCGATGGCGGAGCGTACGCGTCATCGTCCCCGGCGGTGCTGGCCAACGCGGTGACGCACGCGTCAGGGCCCTACCGGGTCCCCCATACCGTGGTGGACGGGTGGGTGGTGCGGACGAACAACCCACCGTGCGGAGCCATGCGCGGCTTCGGGGTTCCCCAGGTCGCCTTCGGGCACGAGGCGCAGATGGACCGGCTCGCGGACGCGCTCGGCATGGATCCGGTGGAACTGCGCCGCCGCAACGTGCTCGAGCCTGGCGATGTGCTGCCCACGGGCCAGCTCGTTGCTGATCCGTTGCCGTTGCGGGAGGCGATCGCGACAGTCGCGGCTCGTCCGCTGCCAGCTCCGGTGTCGGACCGTACGCCGGTGACATCCCTGCCGGGCGGGCGGCTGGCCGCGGCCGACCCGGGCCGGGTCCGCCGCGGTGTCGGCTACGCGCTGGCCTACAAGAACCTGCTGTTCTCCGAGGGCTTCGACGACTTCTCAACCGCCCGGGTACGCCTGGAGCTCGGGCCGGACGGCACACCGCGGGCCGTCGTGCACAGCGCGTGCGCGGAGGTCGGCCAGGGCTTCGTGACGATCGCCGGGCAGATCGTGCGGACCGAACTCGGGGTGGACCAGGTGCTACTCGCCCCGGCGGACACCGCCATCGGCAGTGCCGGGCCGACCAGCGCGTCCCGCCAGACGTGGATGAGCGGTGGCGCTGTGCGTGCCGCCGCGGTCACGGTGGCCGAGCGGCTGCTGGGCCGGGCGGCCGGGCGGCTCGGCCTGCCCCCCGAGGTGGTCGCCGAGCCGAGGCGGCTGCTGGCACTCGCCGACGGCGAGATCGTCGCCAGCGAGGCCGGAACGCGGCTGCCTCTTGCCGACCTGCTCGCGGACGGGCCGGTCGAGGCGGTGGAGGTCTTCCGCCACCGGCGTACCCAGCCGCTGGGCCCGGACGGCCAGGGCGACGTACATGTCGCCTTCGCCGTGGCGGCGCACCGCGCGGTCGTCGACGTCGACGTGGACCTGGGACTCGTGCGGGTGGTATCGATGGCGCTCGCCCAGGACGTTGGCATGGTGCTCAACCCGATGGCGCTACGCGGGCAGGCGGAGGGCGGTACCGCCCAGGGGCTCGGCCTCGCGCTCATGGAGGAGCTCGTGGTTGACGGCGGGGTGGTGCGCAACCCCACGTTTCATGATTACGTCCTGCCCACCATCGCCGATGTCCCGGCGCTGGACTTCGTGGCGTTGACGCACGCGCAGCCCGGGGCGCCCTACGGCGTCAAGGGGGTGGGGGAGGCGGCGACCTGTTCGGCGACCCCGGCAGTGGTGGCGGCGGTCCGTGCCGCGATCGGGCGTGACCTGCGCCGGGTGCCGATCCGGCCGCAGGACCTGGTGCTGCTGCCGGGCCAGGCCCACCCGGCGGATCTCGTCCGCCCGGATGCCGGCGGCGGCGGCGGATGACCATCCCCCCGGCCGGGCTCCCCGGGCTTCCCGAGTTTCCCGAACGTCCCGAGATACTGTGTTCGTCGCGGGTTGTGACTCCCGACGGAGTCGGCCCGGCCGCCGTCCACCTCGCCGGCGGCCGGATCACCGCGGTCACCCGGCCCGAGGCCGTCCGGGCCAGACCCGGCGTCACCGATCTTGGAGACCTCGCCCTGCTGCCCGGGGCCGTGGACACCCACGTCCACGTCAACGAACCCGGGCGCACCGAGTGGGAGGGGTTCGCCAGCGCCACGCGGGCCGCAGCCGCTGGCGGCGTCACCACGATCGTGGACATGCCGCTGAACGCCATCCCGCCGACGACGTCGGTCGCGGCACTCGCGGTGAAGCGGGCCGCGGCGGCCGGGCGGATAGCGGTCGACGTCGGCTTCTGGGGCGGGATCGTCGGCGCTGACGTGCGGGACCGCACCGAGATCGCGGCCCTGCACGACGCCGGGGTGTTCGGCTTCAAGGCGTTCCTCGCGCCGTCGGGGGTGGCGGAGTTCCCGCATGTGCCCATGGAGATCCTCGCCGTCGCGGTGGCTCGTGCCGCCCGGCTCGACGCGTTGACCGTCGTCCATGCCGAGTCACCGTCGGTCCTGGCCGTGGCGCCACCGGTGGCGGGCCGGGCGTTCGCGAGCTGGTTGGCCTCGCGCCCGCCGGCCGCGGAGACCGAGGCGGTGGCCGGGCTCGCCGCGCTGTCGGCCGCGAGCGGGGCCCGCCTGCACGTCCTGCACCTGTCCGCGGCGGCGGCTCTGGATGACGTGCTCGCCGCCCGCGACGCCGGGCTCGCGCTGACGGCGGAGACCTGCCCGCATTATCTGGCGTTCACCGCCGAGGAGATCCCCGATGGCGCGACTCTGTACAAGTGCGCGCCGCCGATCCGGGGGGAGCGCAACCGGGAGGCGCTGTGGCAGGGCCTCGCCGCGGGCCTGTTCGCCGGGGTGGTGACCGACCACTCACCCGCCACGCCACAGCGTAGGGCGATCACGTCAGGCGACTTCGCGCAGGCGTGGGGCGGGATCGCGTCGGTGCAGCTCGGCCTCGCCGCGGTGTGGACCCAGGCTCGCCGCCGCGGTCATGACCTGGCCGATCTGGCCCGCTGGATGTGCACCGGACCAGCCGATCTCGTCGGCCTGGGGCACAAGGGCCGGATCGTCCCGGGCGCGGACGCCGACCTCGTCGTGATCGACCCGGACAGGTCCTTTGTCGTCGATCCCGCGAAGCTGGCCCATCGCCATCCGCTCACCCCCTACGCTGGGCGGACGCTGCACGGCGTGGTGCGTGCAACCTACCTGCGCGGTGAACGTGCCGACGGCGACCGGCCGCCGCGCGGCCGCCTGCTGTCGAGATGAGCCCGATGGCGTGCCCCACATCGCGCACCCGCGTTCCGCACCCCCGCGTTCCGCACACCCATCCCGAATATCGGCGGCCCGCGCACCCGGCGGCGGACCCGACCCGCAGGAGAAGCGGACCCGACCCGCAGGAGAAGAGGAGCAGTGAGCGACGCACCCGATCTTACGAACCTTGTCGACCTTGCCGCCGCCAGGTTCGGCGGATCGGTGGTGGTTGTCAACGACGAGTTCTTCGCACTCGCCGAACGGATGCTGCTGCCCGAGCCGCCGACCGCCCGGCCGGGCGTCTTCACCGAGCGGGGCGCGTGGACGGACGGCTGGGAGACCCGCCGCCGCCGTGAGCCGTACGGCGCGGACTGGGCGATCGTCCGGCTCGGCGCGCCCGGTGTGGTCCGAGCGGTGACCGTCGACACCACCCATTTCACCGGGAACGCACCGGAGTCGGTCGAGCTGCACGGTGCCACGCTGGGCGGTTACCCCTCCGCGGCCGAGGTCGCCGAGGCATCGGTCAGCTGGGTGCCGCTGGTGCGCCGGACACCGGTCCGATCGGACGCGGTCAATGTTCTGCCGGTCGAACGGGCTGGCCACACCCGTGTCACCCACGTACGGCTCACCATCCACCCGGACGGCGGGGTGGCGCGGCTCCGCGTGCACGGAACAGTGATCGCGGACCCCCGTCTGCTGGACCGGGTCACCTCCGACCTGGCCGCGGCGTACCTCGGCGGGGTGGTAGTGGCGTGCAGCGACATGCATTACGGCGACCGGCACAACCTCAACGCGTCCGGAGACGCGCGGGTGATGGGGGAGGGCTGGGAGACCCGCCGCCGGCGGGGAATGGGCCACGACTGGGCCGTCGTCCGGCTCGCCACCACAGGCCAGATGATCAGGGCGGAAGTCGACACCCGCCACTTCCACGGCAACGCGCCCCGGGCCGTGGCGCTGTGGGCCGCGTCCGCCCCGGAGCTGTTCCAGAGCGACGACATCTCCTCGATCACCGAGTGGCAGCCGCTGCTGCCACAGGTGCGGGTGCAGCCGAACACGCAGCACCTGTTCGACCTGGAGGTGCCGGTGGAGGCCACCCATGTCCGGGTGGACGCCATCCCCGACGGGGGGCTGGCCCGGCTGCGCCTCATCGGGACCCCGACTCCGGCGGGCCGCCAGGAGCTGGCCATGCGCTGGTTCAACGCGCTGTCCCCAGGGGCGCTCCATGCCGAGCTGCTGGGTTGCTGCGGCTCGGAGGAGTGGGCGGCCGCGGTCACCGACAGCCGGCCGTACCCGACCCTCGAGGCGCTCCTCAACGCGGCCCGCGATCACTGGCAGCGGCTCACCGAGGCCGACTGGCTGGAGGCGTTCACCGCGCACCCACGCATCGGTGAACGCGGTGCCCTGCTGCCGGCGCCGACCACGTCCAGCCGGGCCGTGGTGGCTGGCCTGGACGCCCCCCGCCGGGAGCAGGCCGCGGTGGACAACGCCAGCCTCGACCTGAAGGCGGCCCTGGTCGCGGGCAACCAGGAGTATGAGGATCGCTTCGGCTACATCTTCCTGGTGCGTGCGGCGGGACGCAGCGCCGAGGAGATCCTGGGCCTGCTGCGTGAGCGGTTGGGCAACGACCCGGCTACCGAGCTACAGGTCGCCGCCGGCCAGCAGGCCGAGATCACCGCGTTGCGGCTACAACGGCTGATCAGCGGTTCGTAACCGTCCGGTTGCCCCGTGCCCGGGCATGATGCCTGGGTGACCCTCTCCACGCATGTGATCGACACCGCCGCCGGAGCCCCGGCCGACGGGGTGCCAGTTGGACTGGAACGGATGATTGTCGGCTTCGACGGCGACGCCCGCGGGTGGCGGCTGGTCACATCCGCGGTGACCGACGAGGACGGGCGGGTGCGGGATCTCTCGCTGGACGGGCCGGGTGCGTGGCGGCTGGTGTTCGACACCGCGTCCCGCTCGACGTTTTTCCCGGAGGTCGTGATCACTTTTGTTGTCACCGATCCGGCACGGCATCACCACGTGCCACTGCTGCTCTCACCCTTCGGCTTCTCCAGCTACCGCGGCAGCTGAGCGCCGGCCGGAGAAGCTGAGCGCCGGGCGCGGAGATTTTTCGCCACCGTAGGCACCCGGGGCGTGCGTCCAGCAGCCTTATGCCCCAGGGGTCGCAAATTGCGCCTATTCTGTTACGATTTGCTGCCGAGAGTGTCCATGAATGGATCTTCTCCGGGGCCGTCCCGTTTCCCGTGGCCGCCCCACGTGTCGTGGATCGTGCGGCGGAAGGGGTTGCGCCGGGGGGTCCGAGCCGGGTCGATCCATCCCGGTGGGATCCATTCGGGGATGCCGTCGCCACCGAACTGGATCTCCCAGTCGCTATGATGTGACAGGCGGTGATGCCGGCCGCATACCAGTGTGAGGTTGTCCAGGGCGGTACGACCCCCCTGCGACCATTCGATCACGTGGTGGGCTTCGCACCAGCCCGACGGCCGGTCACAGCCCGGGAAGGAACAACAGCGGTCCCGGACGGCCAGCGCCCGGCGCAGGCCGGGGGGCACGATCCGCTGGCTGCGACCCACATCCAACGGCACCCCGGCAGGGCCGAGCAGAACCCGGGTGATCTCAGCGTCGCAGCGCAGCCGGGCCAGGACCGCAGCGGGTAACGGAAGGCCCCAGCTGGTCTGCGCGGGCGCCGCGCCGGGTTCACCGAGAAACGCGGACAGCGGCGCCAGCACAGCGATGTGAGGGCGTTGCCCGCCCTGGGTGGGCAGGGTTCCGGTGTCCAACGCCCGAGCGATCAGCTCGACCAGCGCGTCGGCACGGCGGCGCGCCGCCGACCGGGTGTCCCGCGGCTCGGCAGCACCCGCGCCGCCCACACTGCCATCGCCGATGGTGCCGATGGTGGCCGCACCGTCGTCGTCGGCACCGCTCGTGCCGCTGGTGGGCCGGGGGGCCGCGAGCGGGTCGAGTGCCGCCCGCAGCATCGCGGCGGCCTCGGCATCCAGCGTGCCGCGGATCCGGGTGGTGCCCGCCCCGGTATCGGTCAGCCACAGCTCCCGCACGTCGGCCGGATCCTTCTCCTGACCCGGCTCCGGCTCCGGGTCCTGATCGGCCAGCTGGGTGATCAGGAACGCGCCCAGCCGGGCCAGTTCCGCCGGGTCGAACACCTCGGCCTGGGCGAGCAGGAACGCCTCCGCCTCCCCGACCATCGCCGCCGGGGCACCCGCGGGTAGCCCGCGGATCGTTCGCACGATCGCCCACGCCTGCTCCGCGGAGATGCTCCCAGCGCGCAGGGCCTGCCCGGTCGCGGCCTGTGGCCCGTCC
>NZ_CAKJTO010000112.1:0-1839 GCF_917627405.1 Protofrankia sp. Cj5 | reverse complement strand
CCGGTGGCGACCGTGTCCAGCCCGGCGAGCAGTGGATGCTCCCAGCCTGGGCTGGCGGTGGCGGCGGCGCTCTGCATAGATCAACGATAACCCGAAACGCCCACAAAATCGAACATTTGTTCGTGCAAGCTGCAAATATTAGCCCGGTCGGCGCGGTCTCGCCCGTGCCGACCGGTGAGCCCCGCATCCAGGCGCGGCGGACCAGGTCGGCGTGGCGTCGCCAGGCCGCGTGCACCGCGGCCCGGTCCCCGACGGGCAGCAGGTTGGACGAGCCGTTGATGGTTCTGTGAATGGGACAAACGGCCCAATTTTCTGCAGGAAAACATGACCATAATTCATGTATTAAGGATCTATCCCTGTAGTACTACCCCAGCCCCTGGATACGTGCGGCAATCATGCGGTGGCGGCGCAGCATCTCGGCAAGGCCGGGATGCACAGGCATCCCGTCGGCCACCACCGTCCTCCCCGCGACGACGGTGTGCCGGGCGGCGACCGGCCCGCAGCGCAGCCACGCCTCCACCGGGTCGGTCAGCGCCCCCGCAAAGCTGATCCCGTCCAGTGGCCAGACCACCAGATCACCGACCGCGCCGACGGACAACTCACCGATCTCACCAGTCCGTCCGAGGCAGCCCGCACCGCCACGGGTGGCCATCTCGAGCGCATCCCGGGCGGACATGGACGCGGCCCCGCCGCGGACCCGTCCCAGCAGCATTGCCGTGCGGGCCTCCAGCCACAGCGACGCGGCGTCCGCCGAGGAGGAGCCGTCACAGCCGAGCCCGACCGGTACACCCGCGGCCCGCAGCCGCGTGACCGGTGCCAGCCCGCCGCCGAGGATCATGTTGCTGCTCGGGCAGTGCGCGACCCCGGTACCCCACGCGCCGAGCCGGGCGACCTCAGCCGGGTTCGGGCAGATGCAGTGGGCGACCCAGGCCCGGTCGCCTCCCCAGCCGACGTCTTCGAAGTGCTCGACCGGACGCCGGCCGTAGGTCGCCAGGCAGTAGGCGTCCTCGTCGGGGTCCTCGGCGAGATGGGTGTGCAGCCGCACGTCGAGACGTTCGGCGAGTTCGGCGGTGGCCCGCATCAGCTCGGGGCTCACCGAGAACGGTGAGCAGGGCGCCAGCGCGATGCGGACCATGGCGCCGTGGGAGGGATCGTGGTGGGCGGCGACAAGCGCCGCGGAGGCGCTGAGGATCTCATCGGGATCCTGGACGATCGAGTCCGGCGGTAGCCCACCGTCCTTTACTGACAGTGACATCGATCCCCGGGCTGGATGGAACCGCATGCCCAGCGCGCGGGCCGCGGCGATCTCGGCCGAGATCAGGTCACCGGCGCCGCGGGGGTGGACGTACAGGTGGTCGGTGGTGGTCGTGCACCCGCCGAGCGCCAGCTCGGTCAGGCCGACGTAGGCCGAGACGTGCACGGCCTCCTCGTCCAGGCGCGCCCACAGCGGGTAGAGCGTGCGCAGCCAGGTGAACAGCGCCGCGGACACCGACGGCGCAAATGACCGGGTGAGGTTCTGGAAGATGTGATGGTGGGTGTTGACCAGGCCGGGGGTGACCAGGCAGCCGGCCGCGTCCAGGGTGCGGTGCGCCGCCGGGAGCGGGTCGCGCGCCGCGCCGACAGCGCTGACCAGCCCATCGGTCACCGCGACCCACCCGCCAGGCAGCTCGCGGCGCTGGTCATCGACCGTCACCACCATCTCGGCGCCGCGCACAAGCAGGTCGACGGGCGCTTCGACGCGCCGGGTGGCCGGCTGGTCGGCCGGCTGGGCGGCCAGGTGAGCGGTCATGGGGGCTGATTCTGCTACTACGGTGGAATCGTGACGGCGCGCTTGGATCG
>NZ_CAKJTO010000111.1:0-14456 GCF_917627405.1 Protofrankia sp. Cj5 | reverse complement strand
CATCCGCGCAGGTCGCGGGCCTGCCGTGGTCCAACTGCTAAGATTCTCTTCAGTATGCGACGAGCGAAAGGATGATTCAGATAACCAGGGAGCCTCTTGCCTTCCAGTGGACCGGGAACCGGAGCCCGGCCGATACTACATCCGTGCAAGAGTTCATGTTATGACATCGGATCTCTAGTTACGATTGATCTGTCCGTCCATTACATGGTGCGGGTGAGCAGCGCCTGCGCACAGCTATTCAGCTGAGGGCGCGGGCGTCACCAGGGGCAGCATGGGGCGGGTAGCAGTGTTGACGGGGCAGACCTCCGCTCCGGTGAACAACGGGTATCGGAACGGGTAATTCACCCCAGGCGTCCGCACCGACCGCTATGACCATGGTCACCCGAAGGCGGGCGACACAAGTGGTGAGAGGTGAGCAAGAAGATGGTATTGCCATGGTTACAATCAGGCCCCGGCGCCGACCACGGTCCGCGGGGCGAGTCGTTCGAGGTCGCGGTGATCGGGGCGGGCGTGGCCGGACTGATCGCGGCCACGATCCTCAAGAGGGCCGGCATCGACACCGTCGTCCTTGAACGGAGGACCCAGGAGGAAATCCATAGCCTTGTGCGGGCCGGCGCTTACGGCCCAGGCCAAGTGGCCATTCTTGAACGCCACGGCCTCGCCGACAAGATGCGTTCGGCCGGCAAGGTGGCGGGCATGTGTGAGTTCCGCCACCGCAGGCAACGTTTTGTTGTCGACTGCGAGGCGCTGACCGGCCACGGGCTCACTATCTATCCCCAGCATCTGCTGGTAGGCGATCTGCTCGCCGCCTATCTAGATACCGGCGGCGCGATCGAGTTCGCGGTGTCGGACGTGCGGATCGAGGATCTCAACAGCGACCGGCCGGCGGTGCGTTTCGTGGCGGCCGACTCCACGGAACGCCGACTGCGCTGCCATTACATTGCCGGCTGCGACGGCCACCAGGGAGTCAGCCGTGGTTTCATCCCGCCCGGCGCGATCCGGTCTATCGAACGGACGGGCGGACGGTGGGCGTGGATAGCGGCTCTTGTGGGAGCCGGCCCTTCTGTTCGCCGCACCGTCTATTCTGTCAGCACCGCCGGCTTCGCCGGCCAGATGCTACGCGACGAGAAGATGACCCGTTATTACCTGCAGGTGGAATCGAATACCAATCCAGAGCACTGGCCGGAAGACCGGATCTGGACGGAACTGCATACCCGACTCGCCGTTGACGAGGATTGGACGCTCATCGAGGGAGCCTTGCTAGAGCCCGTAGCCGTGGTATCCATGGACACGGTGTTCTACGATCCGATCAAATTTGGCCGCCTGTTGTTGGCCGGGGACGCGGCCAGGCGGATACCGCCGACCGCGGCCAAGGGCGCAAGCCTGGCCATCGCCGACGCCGAGGACCTCGCTCACGCGGTAACAAGATCACTAAGGTATGGCGACGACGCACCGCTGGCAGCCTATTCCGATACCTGCTTACGGCGCTCCTGGATAGCGCAGGATGCGTCCACGCGGCTGTCGGAGCTCATCCATGTCGAGCTCGACAATCGATTTTCCCGCGAGCTACAAGATGCCCGGCTCGACCGGCTGCGGACATCGCCGGTGTGCGCAGCGGAATTCGCCGACCTCTATCTTTCACCTCGCTAACCTCGAAAATTCACGTCGCGATCGTTAACGGTTCGAATCTTGCAGCTGGGCACTGTTGATGTTTGTTCTGGGCTTCGGGCACGAAGGCGGCCCGGGTGTCGCCCTGGTCGGCGCCGACTCCACGGGCCGGACAGGTCCCGCTCGTATCGTCGGGTCGGCGGGGCGAATATCAGGTGGGTGCGGGCAACGCGAGGACCCGCGTGAAAGCAGCGCGCAGCGCATCCACCACGGCCAGTTCTCCGGTAGTCGCAGCCGGTGTTTACGCTGGCCGCGGATAATCCGCCCGGCCGTGTGCAAGAGCCGTTAGCGAACCGTTTTCGGCTCGGTTTTCGCCAGCTCGCCGCCCAGAGCGAGTAACGCCAACCAGGCCAGCAGGTCACAGGCGAGCGCGACCGCGACCGCGACACACCAGGCAGAATTCATCGCGAACGACTTCGAGGGCATCCGCCGCAATCCGGTGGCCTTCCCGCAACGGATCCTCGACTCAAGGAGCAAGCCGCACTGCACGCATAAATTTCTCGGGAGCGGAGGGAATGAACGCTCCCACGATCATGGTCGACGCTCTGTTGGCGCTGGTAGCGGCCGTCCAGCGGCTGCGGAACCCGCAGATCGACGAAGAAAGCAACGAAGGAGAGGGAGGGTGGTTTCAACCGGTCAGGGCACCACCCGGGCGTCCGCATCATGCCAGAACCCCGTAGGTCCCAGCACGATGCGGGGTGCTGCGCTGACCGCTGGAGACCGCCCTTCGAAGGTTCTCCTCGCCGTCGCACCCCTCGTCCGACCTGCGCGGACGAGGAGCAACTGTGCTCCAACAGGAGGACCACCCCAAGCCCGACACGCACCCCGTCCCCCCCGGGGAATTACGTGATCGTCCACACACAGCGACGGGTCCGCCGACGGGCAGGAGCTCACGGGCGACGTCAAGTAGCGCACGTCGCTAAGAGCGCCCGGTACTCGGCGATGGTCGACGCCTCGATCTTCAGTATCCCACCCCCCTTTCGGTGACAGAAACCGTCTGAACGGTACCTACGGTTCGACTGCCAGGACGTCCGGAAGATCGGCGAAGCGTGCCTTGGCGTCGCGGCTGACGATGGTTCGACCGGTCTCGGCCGCGTGAGCCGCGATGATCAGATCGTGGGCGCCGCGAGGCCGTCCGATCTGCCGCGCGGCCGCGATGAGGCGAGCATGGTGAACAGCCGTCCTCTCGGTGTAGTCCAGCACGTCCAGCACGGACATCATGGCGGACAGTGATCTTGCGCGGTCCGCGGCTCTGGCGGCGGTGTCGGCCAGCTCGATCCCGACGCGGTACTCGGCGACCGACACGGCCGCAATCGCAAGCTCGTCCTCGTCCAGGCTGGCCCGGTCGATGGCTCCCCGTTCGTAGGCGATCAGGATGTTGGTGTCGAGTATCAGGCGGCGGCCCACGGATCATCCTCGTTCGCCGTCACATGGCCGAGCGCCTCGGCGACGTTCTTCTCGAAGGCGTCATCCGGCGGCGTCGTTCCGGCGAGCGCGGCCCGAAGATCGGCGCCAGTCCGTCGACGTGCCGGCCCGATCTCCGCGATCGGATGACTGCCTCGCGTAATGGTTACGGTTTCGCCGGCCTCGATGGCGTCAAGCAGGTCCGAGAACCTCCGAGATGCCTCGGTCGCCGTCATGGTTCGCATGCCGTCATGGTATCTGATTATCAGATTCGAGACTGCCGTAGCCTGGCTGCTCGACGTGGCGGCCACCGCGACGGTGTTCGTCCGGTACGTCGACAGGACCGCGTTCGCAGCGAGCGACCTGATCCAAGCGCCGCGCATTTCGATGTCCGCCTCGGCCTCGGATTCGGGTACCGGCGAGACCGGAGGGCGCCGTCGCTCCAGCGACTGCAGCCGGGTCTGCATCTCCGCTTGGAGCGGTCCCGGTTCCGTGGACAGCGGGATTGAGGGTGGCCTCAACCGGTCAGTGCACCACCCATGTGTCACCTTGGCCGCTTGATTCCGCCCACTATCGCTCAGCGGTGGTACACGTCCCGACGGTGATCGATATCGACGACGGTCACGACCATGGCCTTGTCATCGATGCGGTAGATGATCCGGTAGGTTCCGCGCCGGGCACTGAACCGGTCATCGAGCGGCGGCATCAGCCGCTTGCCGACCCGATACGGGCCATCGAGAAGTGGGCCGGTGATGAACTCGTAGGCGGCCGTGGCGACCGGTTCCGGCAGGGTCTCGCCGAGCGCGCGGCGGACCGTCGGCGTGGCCCTCAGGGTGTAGGGCCCAGCCGATCCGGTCATGCGGCGCCGCGTCGGCGCCGCATCGTCTCGGCCAGTGCGTCCGCGGTCACCTCTTCGCCGCGTGCGAGCTCCGCGTCGGACTGCGCGAGCCGGCGCATCGTGGCCGGGTCGCTGAGGATCGCGAGCGTCTCCTCAAGCTGCTTCAGGTCCTCGACGGCCACGAGCACGGCCGACGGGTGGCCGTGGACAGTGACGGTCACCCGCTCGTGATGGTCATGTACACGGCCGACGAGTTCGGACAGGTGCGACTTCACCTCACCCAACGGCAACGTCGTCATGACTAGAAGTATGACCAAACCTGTAGGCGATGTCGACGGCGGGCCGGACTTTCGACGGTCGAGCCCACGAGAGCGTCCCGAGGGGTGAGGCCGCAGATCCCGGTCAACGCGCGACCTGGCTCGGGGCTGATGATCGGAAACCACGAGGGATACCCACGGATACCACCGGGAAGATCCCGAGCCCCTGCCAGAGCCGTGTCCCGCCGTACCCACACTTGTACCGATCACGCCGTGGAACGGGCCGCAACAGTACCGAACGACCACCTACGCGCGCCGCGTCCACCGAAACGCCCGGCGAACCGATGTCCCGCCAAGAACTGGCCGAACGGATCAACCACTGGATCTACAACCACGACCAGACAATCACCGAGATCGACGGGAACTACCTCGGCAAACTCGAACGCGGCATCATCCGCTGGCCCCAACATCGCTACCGGCAGGCCCTTCGCGCAATCCTGCGCGCCAACACCGACCAAGACCTGGGATTTCACCGCCCGACGCGGCGACACAAAGTGGACAACCGAGAAACCGTCACCCTTCGAGACAGCAACGAGGAAGAAGAGCCAATGCGGCGACGGACCGTCCTCAGACTAGCTGGAGCGGTAATCGGCGGCGGTAAGAACCCACACATACCGACCGTCCATCTCACCGTACCGCTCAGTCCGTCGGACAGCGCTTATCTCGATCAGGGAATCTCGCACAAAGATCTAAGTGGTCGGCGCTGGAAGTCCTTCGGGGGTTGTCGGATGCCAGGTGGATGCGTCGCGAGGCGGAGGAGAGAGCCACCCTGGTGTTGGGTGGCGACCGACGACAACGATGCGAGGTGCGTACCCTGGCCCCGCGACGCCGCCCCCCTATTGCCGGGCGCTCTAAGCCAGGCGGTAGCCCGTGCCAAGCAGGCCTACCGGTCCTGCCGGTACACAGAACTAATCACTGTCCTTCCCAACGTCCTGTTGTCCGTCGACGTGGTGCACAACGCCGGTCATGACACCGAGGCAGCGCTGGAGTCCTTGCTCGCCCAGGCCTACCACGTGGCCGCGTAACTCATGACCACACGCCGAATAGCCACGTTCAGTCCAGTTGATCGAGGTTATATCGAATCGTCTGGCCACTCGGGTGCTCGGAACCGTAGACGGCCTCAGCAATCGCCAACGCCCGCTGGACCAGCGGAAGAGCCTCACCAGCCCGACCCAGGGCCCACAACGCCAACCCCAGGTCGTTCAGGTCAGTGGAGACCTCCGGGTGATCGGGGCCGTAAACAACCTCGACGATCGCCAACGCCCGGTGGAACAGCGTCAGTGCCGCAGCCGGCTGGGCGTGTTCCTGCAGGTAGGTCGCGGTCCGGTCACACAGCCAGGACAGGCCGTCAATCGTGGCATCATCCGCGCCGGTATGCCCCAGCACGGCGATGACATGTGGGAGATAGACCCGCCACACCGGCCAGGCCTCCGGGTTCCGCATGATGTCTTCGGGCAGGATGCCGCGCAGCAGCCGCACCAGAGTCCCGGCCCGCGCCGTGCGCACCGTGGGGCTCATGGCCCGGCGGGTCGCCGCCTGCACCAGCCGGTGCACATCCACCATATCCTGATCACGGCGGGCCAGGCTGTACCCCACCAGCGCGCCGGTCGTCGCCGCCCAGCGCGCCCGGTTACCGGCCGCGTCCTTCAACGGTCCGTCGTCGAACCTGGCCGGCTCCGCGAACAGACCGAGGGGAATCTTCTCCGGGTCGCACAACGCCCACAGCTCCAACAGCTCCACCGCGGCCGGACACTCACCACGCAACCGCTGGAGCGACAACTCCCACAACACCGCGACCGTCATCCCCGGCCGGTCGGTCACCTCCCCCTCATCCAGCATGTCACCGAGCTGACCGGCGAGGAGGTCGGCGTACTCCCCCGGTGGGGTACCGGTCTGATCGAGATATCCCGCGGCCTGCTCCACCGCCAACGGCAGATCCCCCAACAGGGCACAGATCCGATCCGCGACCACCGGATCCATGGCCGGGAACCGGCCAGCCAGCATGGCCATCGCCTCCCCCCGCGGCAGCACCGGCACCGTGACGGTCGTCCCCAGCGCGGTCAAACCCCGCCGCCGGGAAGTCACCAGCAGCCGGCCCGCCCCCGGCGACGGCCGCACACCCTTGATCGCACGGATCGCATCGGGGTCGTCGGCGTTGTCGAACACCAGCAGCGACCGGGGCAGACGTGCCCACGCCGCCACCACCACCGCCGGCTCCGCCTCAGCGGATAACCCCACCACCGGGGCCAACCCAGCCAGAAAGCCGCCGATCAGCTCCGGCTGCTCCGCCGGCACCCAGCCCACCCGGTCAAACAACTGTGCATACCGGTGGATGTACTCCACCACCAGCGCGGTCTTCCCCACCCCACCCATCCCCGCCACCGCGGTCACCGCGACCGACCCCGCCGCCGCCAACCGGGCATGCAGCTGATCGAGCAACGCGTCACGGCCGACGAAATGCGCCAACCGAGCCGGCACACCCCCCATCACGGGGAGATCCGGCGGGAAGACCGGAGCTACTCCCACTCCCACCCCCGCACCAACAGCCGGCCCGACAGCAGGTCGAGCACCCGGAAAAACCGGCTCCGCATCCGGCGGGCCAGGTGGAAAGTGCGCGGCTGCCACGACCCGGTCCCGGGCCGTCTCCTGCTCCACCCCGAACAAGTCCACCGCTGCGATCGGCCCCAACAGCCCCGGAGGGTCGCAGTCCTCCACCCGGAACACCACCAGCTTCCGCCCCCGACCGAGTGGATCATTCCGCCAGGCCGCCTGCCACTCCGCGGACGCGAACCTCGACGCCAGATAGTCCGTGGACAGCACCACGGCCATCCGTGTGGACGAGAGCGCCCGGTGCATCTCATCGACAAAATTCGACCCCGGACCGAAGTCCCACGCCTGGATCACCACCCGGTAACCGGTGGCATTCAACGTCCAGGCAATCCACTCCGCCCAGGCGCTGTCCTTCCCCGTATACGACACGAAGAAATCCGGGCCGGTAACCTCACTGCCCCCCACGGTCACCCACCCAGCATGCCACCATCACCCAACACGGCAGAAACCAGCCGATCAGCCACCATCGGCCGTACCCGCCGCACACGTTCAGCGTGCTGATCCCGACACCGGTCCGGGCATCGAGCGGTGAATCTGACAGCAACCGTCGACAGCAACGCCAGCGAAGCCCGACGGATCTTCATGAACATCACAAAAAGACTTTTCATCCGGCAGGAAGCCGGACACGGAGAGCCGGTCGAAACGGTCGGGGCGGGCGACAAGGAGGGTGGCCCAGCAGTCGACGACCGCGGGCTCGGCTGCGCTTGTCTGGGCCTCGGCGGCGACGGCGCGCACCAGCGGCGCGACCACTGACGGCGCCACGCCCAGCGCCCGCGCGATCCGCTTCGAGCGGCTTAGAGGCTCCGGCAATAGGACTGTCCGGCTCGCGCCGCCCGGTCGGCGCCTCGCATCGTTGTTGTCGGTCGACGCCCAACACAGGGCGCCTCCCTCCGCCGCCTCGCGATCCATCCGCCCGGACGCCGCTCCCTGATCGAACGCCCTATTGCCGGAGCCTCTTAACCTTCGCCGCGCAGCCGCGACACCCGTCCAAGGAAGTCGTCATCGCCCATGACCGCCGATCGTAGCGACGTTCCCGGGCGGCCCCGCCTCGCTGGCGTTATGGGCAGGAGACCAGAGTGACTACGCTGCGGCGCGGTTTGCCTCGTCGGCGAGTGAGACCGCGAGGAGGCGGGTCAGGGCGGGCGTGTCCTGGGTGTCGAGCATGGTGATGTACCCGGGTCGCTGGGTGACCTGGAGTATGGCGGGAAACCCGAACCTGCGGATGGTTTGGTAGGCGATGATCGCGCGGCCGGTGCGGCCGTTGCCGTCGGAGAATGGGTGGATGCGTTCGAAGGCGACGTGTCCGCCGGCTATCGCCTCCAGCAGGGCCTCGTTGTCGAGGTTGGCAGTTTGCCACTCAGCCTGGTCGGCCCACTGGAGCATGAGTTCTGGGACGCGTGCGGGTGGTGCGGGCTGCCAAGAGGCACCGGTGACGATGTTGCTGGAGGTCTTGTACTGGCCGCGGTCGTGGGCCAGGTGGTCCATCAGCGCCGTGTGCAGGTCCCGGACCAGGTCGGTGGTCAGGGGTTCGTCGTCGGCGACAGCCTGCAGGATGCGGGCGAGCGCCTCGTAGTGGTTGGCGACCTCGTACAACTCGCGCACCGGCGTGCCGGCCACGGGCACCCGTTCGTCGACCAGCAGGGTGATTGTGTCGGCCAGGGTGAGGGTGTTGCCCTCAAGCGCCGCGGAGTGGTGCGCCAAGCGCACCAGCACGTCCTCGGCGTAGTCCGGCGATAGGACGCCGGCGCGGGCGACCTCGGCGAGGAACTCCTGTCGGGTCCAGGTCACAGCCGGGTCCGCGCCGCATTGATCAGGGCGATCAGGTCGGGCAGGGGGGTGTCCTCGTACCGGCTCACGGCGCGGGCCTCAAGCACCCCGGCATGGATGGTCACCTCGACCGTATCTCCGGGGCCGACGCCCAGAGCACGCAGTTCGGCTGGGCTGATCGTGATGCCCGCCGAATTCCCGATCGTGACGACTTTCTTTCGCATACGAACAGGGTACGTCGCAGTACGAACCCGCTGTGGTGGCGTCCGCCGCCCGGCGCGTCGACGCCGCCCTGCCGGCGCACGCACGAGCCCAGCGACTGGACGAAGGCGCGCATGGGCGAACGATCTTGCCGCTCTCGGCGGGATCGTCGACCTCCACGGCACCGTCCCCATCGAGGCGGCCAGCTCCTCGGCTACCGGCTCTCTCCGCGCCGGGCTTCCTTGTAGTCCTTGACAAGTTCATCGATCTCGGTCTCGTCGAGCGCCAGCATTTCGTCGAGTCGCGCCGCCGCAGACCTCAGCGCGGCGATCTCAGCCGTGAGGTCGGTCCTTGTCGGGATGAAGAACCCCACCGTCCGGCCATGTCGCGTTACCGCGATCGGGTGGTCGGCGGCGATGTAGTCCGCGAGTCCGGCGCGGAACTCACGGATCCCCACCTTCGTCGTGACCATGCGACCCTCCTTGTGTATCTGCGTGTACACAACAGTACGCCGCCTGCCCGGTCTTCGCCATGTCCACGGATGCCGGTGGCCCGGGCGTAGCCTGGCGTTCTCAACGCTTGAAGATCAACCGGCTGTCGCAGCCGATCGCGCGTTGGCTGCCGCTGCCCCGATGATGCGAGTCAAAGGGCGGCCGGAGATGCCGTGGCAGATCGTGCCGAGCTTGCCACCGACTAGAGGGAAAATGAGGTGACCGATGATCGCGAGGGGTCCACGGCGCTGGTGACCACGCTGGAACGGCCAGGGCCGGGTGGTGACCGCGCTGGGCCAGGGACTGTCGGTGCCGGGACCGCGGCGAGTCCTCACGGCCTGGGCGCGATGGGTTTAGCGGGCAGGCTGATGCCCGCTGTGGGCCGGGGCATGGGCGAGGCTGGGTTCAGGTCCTTGTCAGGCGGCCTTCGGGGTATCGGTGGGTGGGGTCTCGCGTCTGGTGAACGCGACGTCGTAGCCCAGGGCGTCCATCTGGGCGGCCAGCCGTCGGGCGTGGTGAGCGGGGTCGCGGCGGCGGGTGAAGTAGTCGGCTCCACGATCGTGGTAGGGCTCGTCGCGGTCGAGCATGTGGTAGGCGGCAACCAGGATCGAGTGCTCCACCGCGACGCGGGCCTTGGCCGGGCCGCGGCGGGCTTTGATCCGGCCGTACTGCGCGGACAGGTAGGTGTTCTTCGTGCGGGACGCGGCACGGGCCGCTTCGTGGAGGTAGAGCCGTAGCCACTTCGAGCCTTTGCGGGTCTTGCCGCCTGCGGATTTACCGGCGGACTCGTACTGGCCGGGGCAGCGCCCGGCCCAGGACGCGAGCCGTTCGGCCGCGCCGAACACGGTCATATCGACACCGATCTCGGCGATCAGGCATTGCGCGGTGCGCAGGTCAACCCCGGGGATCGTGTCCAGCAGGGCGACCGTGTCCGCGAAAGGGGCGATCACCCGGTCGATCTCCGTGGAGAGACGGCCGATGGCGTCGTCGAGGTAGTCCAGCTTCGCCAGGATCTCTGTCACGATGATCGCGTGGTGGCCGGTGAAAAACGCGGTCAACGCTTCCCGCAACGCCGGGATCTTCTTGCGGAGCTGGCCTTTGGCCAGGTCGGAGAGCACCGTCGGGTCAGTCGTCCCGGACGCGAGCGCGTCGAGCATCGCCCGGCCGGACTTACCCAACAGATCGGACGCCACCGACGACAGCGTGATCCCCGCATCCTGAAGGATCTTGTCGAGGCGTTAGACCTCCCGGACCCGTTCCTCGATCTACGCCTTGCGGTAACGGGTGAGGTTCCGTAACTCCCGGATCGGCTGGGGCGGCACGAACGACGGGCGGACCAGCCCATACTCCACCAATTCCGCGATCCACGCGGCGTCCGCGGCATCCGTCTTGCGCCCCGGCACGTTGTGGAGATGACGGGCGTTGAGCAGCCAGCACTCACCGATCGCGTCTTCAAGAATATAAAACGGTGCCTTCCACAAGACACCTGTCGACTCCATCCCGACCCGGGTCACCCCTAAAGCGGTCAGCCAGTCCCGTAATGCCAGCAGCTCACTCGTCGTCGTCCCGAACGTGTGGAGCTCCACCCGCCGGCCGCCCTCGGCGACCGGGTCGACGATCCGCGCGCAGGCCACGATCTCGTCCTTGTGCACGTCCAGCCCCGCGCACCGTTCCACCTGCTGATCCACCCAAACCTCCTGGCAACACCGACAGATCAGGCGGTCGTCCGGGGGAATCTCATGGTCAAAGAATCTAGAGGTCGCGCTCGAAGCGGCAGTCCCATGTGCCTGAAGATCCCCACGTCACGCTAACGGACGGGCTCACCTTCGGCACCACGTCAGCCCGACGTCGACCGGACGGCCAGCCACGATTTTCCATCGCCCCACGTGGCCGGCCACGCCCGGCCCCCACCGCTAACGACACGCATCATGGGAGAAGCTGATGTCTGAGGCAGGCTCCGAGCACTGCCGTCCCCATACCCCGGGAGGGTAATTCGTGTCTTTATCGTCGTCCGTTGGGCGCTGGTGGCTTGATGTCCCATATGCCGAGAAGGATCTGGCGAAAGCCGCGGGAGCGCGTTGGGACGCGCGAGCGCGACGCTGGTACGCACCTCGGCCGGATATTCCGGAACTAACCCGGTGGGCAGCAAAACCAGACCTTCCGGTCCTGTTACCGGGCGAGGACCGGTCGTTCGGCGACGGCTTGTTCGTCGATCTGGTGCCGTCGTCATGCTGGTTCACCAACGCACGGACGTGTGTGACCGGCGCCGACTGGGAACGGCTGCGGCGGATGGTGCTCTCCCGCGCAGGCCAGAGGTGCGAGGCATGCGGCCGCGGCCCAGACCGGGACACCGGCCGTTGGCTGGAGGTCCACGAACGCTGGGCCTACGACAATCGCGCCTGCGTCCAGCGCCTGCGCCGGCTGGTATGTCTGTGTACCGACTGCCACACCGCGACCCATTTCGGCCTCGCAATGCTGCGCGGCCGGGACAGCGAGGCGCTGGATCACCTATGTCAGGTCACCGGGCTCACCGAGGCGCAGGCGCACGAGCACGTGGATGCCGCCTTCGAACTCTGGACCCAACGGTCCACCACGACCTGGGCTCTTGACCTCAGCATTCTGGCCGCAGCTGGGATCACTGTCGCGCCGCCACCGCCGCCGTCCGAACGGTCCAAGTCCAGGCCCTGAATTGCCACAAGTGATCAACGCGCACCCGCGGAAGCTTCGCCCCGTCTTGTACCGTTTCCGCACGGGTAAGGATCGCGGCACTCCAGGTGATAGCGATGATCTCCTGGTCGGCGGCATACAGCAGGTAGTCGCGCAGGACACGGGAGTAGAGCACGTTCGCGTCGGCGAGAACGATCCGGATCAGGTCGGTCTCGTCGGTGGTGGCGCTCATTCGGTTAGGGCCTGTCTGATGGATATTGGCCGAGGTCGTTCTGCACGGCTGCCAGGTCTGCGAGTGCCTCGCGCCGCCGCGGGCGCTCGGTCTCCAGGAACGCCCGGATCGACGAGACGCGCACGCGGTGGTGCGTGCCGACCTTGCGGTACTCCAGCAGGCCGCGGTCCATGAGCTTGCGGACCTGGGGACGTGACATCCCCAGCAGCACCGCCGCCTCGGTGGGAGCCACCTCGGCGGTGCGGGAGGCCACGACTACCCCCGTCCTCCTCACGGGCCCAGGCCAACAACTCAGCCGCCGGCTGTACCCGCTGACCGGCTCGAACCGGCTTGGTCCGGGCGGGACCAGCAACGCCGGCAGTCGGCCCGACGGTCTCGCGCTTGGCCGCATCCGCCATCACGACGAGCGCCGTGCGGTCCTGCTTGTTGCCGGAGACAAGGCCGGCCAGTGGTCAGCCTGGTACGAAAGAGAGATTCCGCTCGCCGAAGCCCGCTACGCCCTCGACCTCAAGGAACGTGACGCGTGAGCACCGCCCACGGATACGATAGAGACGGCTTCCTCGCCGAGTTCTTCCCCGACGAACACAACCGCCGCGAGGTCGAGGCAGGGGCGGGACGGCTCGTGGCGGAGAACCGCGCACATCGGCTCGCCGAGATGCGTCGACGCTTGGGCCTCAACCGCATGCACGTCCGACAGGAACGTGTCTCCTCGCGTCGCACGGTGGTCAGCGCGCCCACGAACGGCCAGCGTGTCACCATCGTGGGCGTCAGGCCTGCGCCGGAGACCCTCGAGGACGCAGTCTCGTGTCAGTCCTCGCGGGACAAGCGGCGCAAGCGTTCCTCGGAGGCCATCCTGCCCAGTGGAGGTAGAGCCATCAGCGGCACCATCGCCGGTGACAGGCTGCTCGATCTACTCGAGTCCGGCTGGCGGCGAGAGCTCCGGGCCGGTGCCCTCGCCGGACGGCTTGAGGCAGAGCCTGGGCTCGCGCAGGCGGTGGCTACGGCGCTGGGAGCGCAGTCCCGGGTGCTGGGGGCAGGCGGGGTGGCGCGGAGGTGGCCCGCCTGCGTCGTCGTCGGGATCGCCCGCGCCGCGTCCGGGGCCGGCACGACGGCGTTCTGGCCGGCCTGGCACCGGGCCGCGGGGCTGCGGTCGCGTGCGCGGTCCGCCCGTGAGTGGGGTGACGCCTTCCTCGCGGCGCTCGGGGTGCTGGGGCTGCCTGGCGCGCCCACTGCCGAGGTGGCCGTGCTCGCCCACGTGGCCGCACCGGAGGAGCACGCCGGTTCCGCGGGCGGCCTCCCCGACGGGGTGGGCCAGGCGCGCCTTGACCCGTTCGGCGGCGGGGTCCTCCTGACGGACGGCGTCTCGGGACAGGCCCGCGCGGCGCTGCCGGAGGAGATCACCGCCGAGGGCGCCACGTTGCTGGCCTTCGACGAGAACGGGACACTCGTGGACGGGGCACTGCCCGCCGACGCCGTCTGGCTGCTCTGTTCGGCGGGCGCCGAACTGCGCTCCGACGCGCCGGTCCGGATCCTCGTGACAAGCACGCTCCCGCTCGCCTGGCGTGGCTGGCGCCTCATCCAGGTGGACCTGCGGGAGGCTGGTTGGATCGCCCTCGGTACCGATGCCGATGCCGACGCCGATGCGGACGCCGATGCCGATGCCGACGCCAGCCGGCGCCTCGTGCGCGGCCGGACCAGGCCGGTGCTGCGCACGGGTCCGCCGATCCCCGGCGTCACGACCGTCGCCGGCGGGCCTGTCCTCGCCTCGCCCCCCGAGGTCCTGCTCCCGCCCGGTCAGGCCACCTTCCGGGTCGAGGCACGGCGGACGGGCTCCGCGGCCACC
Organism: Protofrankia sp. Cj5; assembly: GCF_917627405.1. Classification (NCBI taxonomy): domain Bacteria; kingdom Bacillati; phylum Actinomycetota; class Actinomycetes; order Frankiales; family Frankiaceae; genus Protofrankia; species Protofrankia sp. Cj5. Next base: position 418 of record NZ_CAKJTO010000111.1, on the reverse strand, counting down.
CTCGCGAGTGTCACGACGACCGGTGACACGTGGCGACCGGACGTCCTGTGGCGCGGTATGCGGCGGCCGCTGCTCGGCGAGGTCGTGATCTCTGTGGTCCCCGGGCTGCGCCGCACGGTGGTGCTCGCGGAGGGCCTGGGCGTCACCGCATACCCGGCCCCTCGGCTTACCAGCCCTCGGGGGCTTCAGCCCGCGGAGGCGGTGATCTCGGCCCCGCCGGGCATGACGGTCTCCCCGGCCGCGGCCGCCTACCAGGAGGAGACGGTGACGCGGGAGGTCACCTGCGTCGCCGGCGCGGTGGTCCAGCGCCTGGCCGTGACCCCGCCGCACCTGCGGCTGCGGATCGATCCCGAGCCGGGCAGCGGCGCCGAGGCGACCGGGTGGCACCACGCGGGCCCGCTGCGCCTCACCCACGACG
>NZ_CAKJTO010000110.1:0-14468 GCF_917627405.1 Protofrankia sp. Cj5 | reverse complement strand
GGGCGCCCGGTGGGTTTCCCGGATCTGATCTGATGCCTGCTTGTACAGGATGCGAATCGCCGTTTCGGCGAGCAGGCCTTTGGCCACCTCGACCGAATCCGGCGACGCCGAGAGCAGGTCTGAGATCCGGTGCGCGACGATCGCGTTCGCGCAGCCCCACTGGCGGGCGAGCTTTTGTTGCGCGGACAGCCGTCGGACCAGACCCGCGAAGCGCATCAGTCGCCAGCACTCGTCATAGACGACATAACGCTGCACGCCATCCTGACGCATCAGCGCCGCTTCCATCCAGGCCTGCGCGCAAGTCATGATCAATGCGATCATTTCGTCAGAACCCTGGACCCGTTCGAGGTTGAGCACGGCGATCGGCCGATCGAAGTCCAGCGGGGACGTGGTCGGGCCGTCGAAGAGCCCGCCGAGCGCGCCATGAGTGAGCCTGCGCAGCGTCAGCGTCGCGTCCCGAGAAGAATCCCGCAGTTCGGTAGCGGTTACCGGCAGCCCCGAGCAGTCGGCGTCCGTCGGGTTCGTCATGGCGTCCAGGACGTGCGGCAGCAGCGGGACCGCCTGCCGATCAGTGGAGGCACCGGTGATCTGTCGGGTCACGACATCGAGAGCGAGATCCACGGCGGTGTGCTCCGACGGAGTGAGCGGCACTCCTTTCGCGGTTTCGATCAGTGAGGATAGCAGTGCCGAACGTGCCCGCTTGAGTTCCCGGGCCCAGTCACCGTCCGTCATACCGGGCGGCCGAGGCGGAGCGTCCAACGGGTTGAGCCGGGTTGACAGTCCCGGGCCGATGTAGGTCGGCTCGCAGCCGAGCCGTCGTGCGAGCCTGGTGTACTCCCCTTTGGGATCGCAGGGAACGGCAGCCTGGTAACCGAACGCGGCTCCCCGTGAGATCAGGGTCTTGAGCAGGGAGGACTTGCGTGATCCGACCGAGCCGAACACCGCGAAGTTCGGGTTCTCGATGACCTGTTGGCGGTAGAGCTCGAACACGTCGAAGACAAAGGAGTCACCCGACCAGACATGGCGCCCGATGTACATTCCGGGGGCATTGAGTCCGGCATCCACAACAAACGGGTAGATGCCGGCGATCTGAGCGGTCGTCTCCAGATGGGATGGCAGCCGTAGCCGGTGGAAAAGCCTGCCGGCGTGGGGCCCGGCCAGCCGCGGCGGCTGCTCGCCCCGGCGCAGCGCCGTTCGGGCCCGTCGGATCGCCGCACGTTCGGCTCCCACGGCAGCTCGTTCAGCCCGCGCCGCCGCACGTTCACTCCGGCGTGACTCCTCCTGCTCATACTGGGCTTCTCGGTCCGTTCTGGCTCCGTCTGACCGGTCGACCGTCATGACACCCCTACTGCCAGCGGAAGCGCGGCGACGCTGAACCCCTGGTCTTGTTCGCCTACCAGCCGGACCATCTCCAGCCGACTGCGCGACGCCAAGGTTTCGGCTTCGCCGCACGCGTCGGCCAAGCCGTCCAGATCGTCCGCGGAGACGGTCACGAATCCATGGAAGCGGAATGCGCCGAACCCGGCTATGAGCTCCTGCTCGCGGCGTTCCACTTCGGAGGCTTCCGCCATGTCACGCTGGGTCGTTACCTTGCCAACCTTGTCTCTCATCTGTTGCTCGCCGAGATGAGCCATCCGGCGGCGGTTGACCGCCTTCTCGGCCTTGCGGCCTGGCACCGGCTCGACGACGAGAGAGACTGTCCGCCGGCAGGTTGTTTCCATGAGCAGCGGCGCGAGGAACGCCGCGGGAGATGGGACCCGCGGCCAGCCATTGATCCAATAAGTGGTGTGGAAGCCGGAGTCAGTGCGGTAGTGATCCCAGGCGGCGACCGCGCGTACCGGGCCGGCGATCGCTGGATCGATGCCCGAGGGCAGCCCCGCGAGCCCGCCTGCCCGGTCCGCCGCGGCACCACCGCGTGCGTCGATCATTTCGATCGAGTACGGGTCGTAGGTGGTGCGGATCACCGCGGCCAGAGCGCGCGGTGGCAGCCAGCCGACCGTGTTGATGGATGCCCTGGCCAGCGCGGCCTCCATGGTTCGCAGCTCACCGAGCAGCACAGTGCAGGCCGCGTGATCACCGTTCCCGGCGCGCTGGATCGCCCGGCGCACGTCACGTGTGCGTAGCTGGAACGACAGGAAGGTCTCGTGGCGCCGTGCCACCGGGCCGGCCGCGTCGATAACTTCCTGGTACGCCTGGGCTGCCCACGAGCTGTCATGATGCCCTCGCACCCGCCAGTGCCGTTGCAGCTGGTCACCGGAGTCCGGCAGGGTGCGCTCCAGCCACTGGATGCGCGAGAGCCGCCCACCGCCGACGGTCAACCCCGCCAGCAGCTCGCCCCAGGCGTCCACCCTGGCCTGTTGGTCGCCGGACTCAAGCAATGCGAACTGGCTGCCCTGCACCTGCAACACAGCGGTGAACGTCCCCCGCCTGGCGTCCTTCACAACTGCCACGTAACGGCCGTTACCGACCGGTACCGACAGCATCACCAGGGACGACAACGGCCCTGGCAACGCGGTCTTCGAGAGGTGGTCGGCGTTGTCGCCGGTCCGGAACAACGCCCCACGGAACACCGTCTCGCCCATCACCTTCTGCATCGTGAAACCGAAAAGGATCGGCACCCACTGGTCGAGGTTACGGTCGTCGACGCGAACGAATGCGACGAACCCCAGTAGGCCCGCCAGTGCGATCCAGCCAGGAACGAGTATGACCGGGGACCGCAGCGCTCCAAGGATGCACAACATTACTCCGACCATCAGCCCGAGCTGTGGCCAGCGCATGCCGAGGAGGATCCCGCCGCGTTCCAGCGGGCCGAAACGGTAACTGCGTTCGGCGGCCACGCCCCGCTCAGCTTCTTCCGGCGGTGGGGTGGATCGGTGGCGTCGGGGTGCTCATCTTAGACGCCGACGATGGCGACATCGCGGGCGATCCGGTGGATGGGGCAGCTCTTGGCGGGACAGCTCGGGGGACCGGGGTGCGTGGGGAGCGCGCGGAGGTGCCCGCGCGTTCCCTCGCGGGGGCGGCTACGGAGGAACCACCCGCGGAGCTGGCCGGGGCTGGCTGGCCACCACCGGCTCGACCTGCTCGGGCGGTCGGGGTACCGACACGCGTTGCCGGGCCGACGCCGGAGCCGCGCCGGTTGCGCGCCCCGGCCATGGCACCGACCGGAGTGAGATCCCCGGTTACGGGTTGGCCCGTCTCCGCTCCCGGACCGTTACGCTGCCGGCTCTGCAACCGCCCGCCGATCCCCCGGAAGGTTTCCCGCGATGATGAGCCGAGCAGCGCGCCCGCGCCATGGCCGAAACTCGCTGTACCGCGCTTGCCCGCCGTGCCGATCGCCTGCATCACCTGGACGTCGGCCATCCCGATCACATAGAGGAGCGCAAGTGGCGAGAACACCGCGGCAGCCATGATCACAATACCGCTGAGAATCGTCAGTGTCTGGTCCGTGGCCGATCCGGTTGAGTCGCTGGCGATGCTCGCGCCCAAGGTAAAAATCGCATAGATGACGGGCTTGGTGAAAATGAGCGCGGCGAGAATCTCCGCGGCCCGTTTCAGCCAGTTGCGGGTCGACATCGCCGGCTGCCCGGCCAGGTACAGCGGGATGAAAACCGCGACCGCGATGATAGCCACCTCGCGGATGTAGAGAACCAGGAAGAGCGCGAACGAGAACAGTGCGACAAGCAGCGACAGAACCATGTCGAGAGCGAAATTTCCCTGTTGCGGGAGAGCTCGGAGCTGGGCCACCAGGCTCGCGCCCAGCGGTGCGCCGTCGCCGAATGCCTCGGAGATGCCGTCGCTGGCGGAAAGCACCATCTGCAACAGGGCCAGTACGATGAAGGAACCGAAGATCGCGGTACCGGTGGAAGCGAGAGCGCGGCCGAGAATGTACGGGTCCCCGCGCACGGCGCCGATAATGCAGGAACACATGAACAGGCCTGTGACAACCAGGATCGCCACGCCAAAGACGATATTGTAGTTCCTGACGACGTAATCCTGATTCAGGTCGATCGCGGTTTTCTGGGCGGCGAAGCTGAACACGGACGAGGAAAGATCCGCCGCCATATTCGCGAATGCGGCGCCCACCGACCCCAGGAAATTGCCACCATTATCGGAAACGGCATCCCTGATACCAGCAAGAGGATTGAATCCGATTGCGAGGAGTTGTCCGCTTCGTGCGGCCACCGCGCTCACGTTGTCGGCCTTCCTATGTAGGTAAACCGTTGAATTGCTTCTGCTTCCCTACTTGTGATAGGAGGTGTGCTCGGCCCGTCGGTTGCTTCGGAAAGTTTCCAATCTTCACTGCTCCATGATACTTTACAAATATCCGTCCCCCATTTTTCTTGTGGAGACAGGTCTGAATTGTTGTCGCCGTAAACTCCAATTGAAGATGTGGACCAAATTGAGACGGTCACCTCATCGTTTTTATTGAAAATAGTTTTATATCCAACAACTCGGAGCGAGAAGCCAAATTTCGGATCATTTATTGAAGAAATGGAGAACTTTTTTTCTATTTCTGCATTAGAGTTTATTATTTTTTTTGACAGGGGTTCAATGCTGGATTCTAGGGCAATTGATTTGAATATGAGGCGAATTCCCCCTCCGCTTCGCATGCTTGAATCTTGAATTGCTGAAACGTAATTACCGCAGGCGCTTATGGCTCCGGCTTCGGTGTGGGGGTAGCCGACTGGAATCCCGAACTCGTTGATGCGAGTCGGCATGCCCGGCAGTTGACGCCCGGTCTGTGTCGGGGCCTGGGGCGGGCTGGTCCCGGTGCCGCTCCCCTCGCTGGGTCTGGCCACGACGGTGCTGGAGGCCTCGGCACTCGGCCGCATGCGTCCCACAGGTTCGGCCCCTCGCGGCTGGGTGGCAGTCGCGTCCGGCGCGGGAAAGGCGTAGCGGCCGAGGAGAACACCAGCGATCATCGTCACCACACCGGTGGCCGCCAAGAGGCCAGCGAGACGGCGTGTGGCCCAACCATCCTGGTTGACCAACGTCCCCTCCTTCGGCGTGACGGCTTTGGACGTGACTGCTCTGGCGACGACAGTCGACCCATTATCCCAATATCAGCCGGTCGGGATGCCAAGAACCGGTCAGAACGGCCATGGCGAGGGCGCCTGGTTGTGGTCCCCAGGGTCGAGCATTCGCACAGCAGCCGGCCTGTCCAGCGCTTTGGGCTGGTCGGGGGTGCCGGACGACGCGGTCGCTCCGGTCGCGAGGAAGAAGTTGACGACGGCGGCAGCGGCCCCGACGAGGAAGGCGAGCCCGAAGCCGGCGAGTACGCCACCCTTGCCGATTGCCGAGGCACGGTCGAGGCCCATCCGTTCGCCGAGTGCCCAGGCTATGCCACCGAGGAGTACTGCGGCGACGGCCGCGATCACGGCGTAGGCGGCGAGACCGTTGACGAGGTCCTTGAGCGCGTTGATCCCCGGCGCTTTGGAGTCGTCAGGCTTGATCTGGACCTGAGCCAGGATGACCCTTACCTGCGCGGTCGTGGCTTGGACGATCATTGCTGTTCCCTTCCTGGGGCCAGGTCGGCGCGCAGATCGTCGGATGATACGCCTGGAGCTGCAATCCGATCATGCGTGACGGAAGTTGCCGCGGTGGCTGTGTCGCCGATCTCATCGTTGTCGACGCCGATGTCATCCTGGTCACGGCAGGCGTCGACAACGGTCGCGGCCAGTCGGAGGAAGGCCCGCCGGCTGCGCCACCGCAGCCGGAAGAACGGAATCGGCACGCTGTTGCGCTGTCCCCGGCCAGCGTTGTCCCTACGGCTGGGGCCGTTTCCCGGACGGGCGGGAGCTACGTCTGTCACAGTGTCGTCCAGCCGCGCGTCATAAGGGATACGGACTATCGCATCCACCCGTCGAGCTAGTTTGGCCGCGGCCGACCGGGTCTGCGGTGACCATCGCCCCCGGCGGACCGATACGGCTGCGACGATCACCGCTGGAGGCGGGCCGCCGTGGCCTGCCCGCAGACCGCCTGAGGCACGCAACGAGGCCGCGGCTTCGGTGAGATCACCGGGAAGTGCTGGTACGACCAGGACGATGACTCTGGCATCGCCGAGTGTGATCGAAGCCAGCGGCGAGTTCCAGTCGAGTGGGGTGTCGACGAGCACCAGCGGGTACGCGACTCCCAGCGTGGCGAAGGCTGAGGCGAGTACCTGGGGGGTGAGCGGGCCGGGCATCCCAGCTGGCACCAGCGCGGGCGGGGGTGCCGCGACCTGGTCGGTCGGCGCTGAGGTGGTAACACGTGCTTTGCCTGACCGGGGAGCTGCCGGCGCTGCCGGTTCGCTTGGCCGGCAGGCAGGCAGGACGTCCAGACCCGCGGCGTCCCCGCTCAGGTAGGTTCCGTCGGCGCCACCATTGATCAGCCAGCGCAGTTCGCTGACCGGCCGAGTCGCTCCACCCCGACGGGCCCGGTAGGAGATGGCGTCCGCGACGAGATCACTGACAGTGGCCGATGGGTATGCGCCGACACGGTCCGCGAGCGACATCCCGGATGTGCTGTCCGGGGCGAGGCCCATCGGGGTCGCTGTGTGTTCCAGATCGTCGCAGAGATCTACGGCGAGCACGGGCTCACCGCGGATGCCCGCGAGAGTCAGACCGATCATCGCTGTGACGGTGGTACGGCCCGAGCCGCCGGTCAGTGATGCGATCGCCACCCGCCAGGAGCCCGCCAACGGCGCGGCGGCCCTGTCCGCGAGGGACTCGCGGACAGGAATCTCCTCCCACGGTTCCAGGGCGGTGACGTCTGCCCATGGCTCCTGCCACGGCCACAGGTCCTGGCTGGCCCGGGGTGCGGGCACCGCGGGAAGACGCGTTTGCTCCGCTGTCGATCCTGTTGAGGGCTTCTGCCCAGCCGGGGCAGCCAGCGGGCCCGCGGCCTCGTCCACGTGTTGACCGGGCGGCCCGATGGGCTCGTCGGATTCCGCCGCGCCGGATCCGGCGGTCTCCATCGCCAGTGCCTGGGCGTCGGTCGTGGTCCCGTTCGGCCTCCGCGGCTTGTCGCGCCCGCGGCGCCCGCTCAACGGCCCGGGGATCCGGGCCTCCGGTGCCGCGGAGAAATCACGCTCACGTCGCCGCTGGCTGCCCCGACGCACGGCCGTGGGCAGGCCTTCGGCGGCATCCGGGTCCGCTGGAGGGGGTGACGAGTTCGGCTCGGCGGATGGTCGGGCCACTACCGTGGGGGCTGTCGGCGTCACGGTAGTGGGCGGGGGCAGCGCCACAGGCGGGACCGCCGTCGGTTCCGCCTGTGGCGCTGCCCGCTCACGGTCCGCTGTCTGTTCAGGGATCGCTGTCTGTTCAGGGAGCGCGGGCCCGATCCCGCCAGGGGCATCGATCACTTCGGCAGGTGTGGACTCTGTGGCTTTTTGTGTCTGAGCTGTCTCGTCCTGTAGCAGGAATGTCTCGGCTTGGCGGGGATCGTCGACCGAAGCGGGGCTGTCGTCGGTCGGGCCGCCGCGGAAGCGGCGACGCCGACGCCCGGCCACCCGGCCGTTCGCCGTGTCCGCACCGGCGCCAGCGCCGGCCGCGGTTGCGGATCGGGGCGTCGGGATCGGCTCGGTGGGGGGCGTGCCACGGGTCGTCGAGGCTGGACGTGGGGTCGACGCGGGTATCCGGGCGCCGATCAACGAGACGGGACGTGCGTCACCGTCCTCATCGTACGGTCCCTGCGACACATCGGTCACGCGCTGTCGACCTCCGTGGTAGTCTCCGGCTGCTTGATGCCCATTACCGCTACTTGTGGTTGGTTGGTTTCTGCTTTGAACGGATCGATGTAACACGAGCAGTTCAAGTATGACAAGCCCCCTTCAGGACTCGTCACGGTGGCTTGCATGGGTGTAACTTCCGGCGCCAGCGACGATGTGCTCGGGAAGGGGGTCGTCGCGTGGCACAGGAAGGCGTCCCAGTGGCGGCGTTCGCGGCAGGCAGGGATCCCGCGGACGATGACGTACTGACGGTCGACGAGCTTGTCGCGTGGTTGCGGCTCTCGGAGAGTACGGTGCTGAAGCTCCTGTCTGAACGGGAGATCCCGGCCCGCAAGATAGGTCACCAGTGGCGTGTCCGCCGCGGCCGGGTCCGGGACTGGCTGGACGGCCGGGAGTGATGTCTCCCGGTTCGCACGTCGAGTCGACGCTGTCCCGGCAGGCGTCCAGGATGATCGTGATTGTGACCGCGCTGGTGCTGCTGGGTGGTGTTATGCCGGCCTGTTCGGCGATCCGTGACGTTGCGACGCGAGCCACCACCGGCCCGCCCGTGACCGGGCCGCCACCGGCCGCGAACATACCGCCCGGCCCTCCTCTCGCCACTGCCTCAGCACCGGCCCCCACTCCGCTGGATACCTATGATCCCGCAAGCGTGGCCGCGGACTGTTTCGTTCGCTGGCAGTCCTTTGACGCGCGAGCCGACAGCGGGCCGAACGCGGGCTTGGCGCGCGCCCGCAACTGTATGACCCCGGACTTCTTCGCCCAGCTCGGCGGGGACGGCCTGGGTGAAGGCGCCGCGTCGGGAGCGGACCGGGCCTGGTTCGACCTGCAGGCGGCCGGCACCCGGTCCAGGGTCGTGGTATTGGCCACATCCTCGTTCGGCGGTGTCGACACCAAGGCCACCGGCCGGGTGGTGTTGTTGCTGAACGTGCGTCGCACGACTGTGAGTGACCACACCGGTGACCGGGTGGAGACCGTGTCGAACCCGCTGCTGACGTTGTTGCGCCAGCCCGACGGCACCTGGCTGGTGGCCGGAGCGGATCTCGCAAACTCCTACGGCGATGCGCCGGGCCGGTAAACGATGGTGTCGGGAGCGGACCGGGCACGTAGCCGGCGGCGGTGGATGATCTGGACAGGCGTCGGTCTCACGGGCACCGTCATCGCGTTTGTCTTCGTGGTCGTGGCGATTGTTGTGATCATCGCTGGGCCGTTCATCGGGAACAACGGATCTGGGCGGAGCCGGGTCATCACCAACGGGGATGGCATCCCGCCCGAGTACCTGCCCATGATCACTGAAGCGGCGAACAACGCCGGCTGCGACGAGGTCACCCCGGCCGTCCTGGCAGCCCAGCTGCATCAGGAGTCCGGCTTCAACCCGACCGCTCAGTCCGGCGTGGGCGCGATGGGGATCGCCCAGTTCATGCCCGGGACCTGGGCGATCCATGGCCATGGGGATGTGTGGAATCCAGCTGACGCCATCCCGGCCGCGGCCCGTTATGACTGCGAGGTGGCCGCGTCCGTGGCGTCCGTGCCTGGCGATTCGCAGGAGAACATGCTCGCGGCCTACAACGCGGGGCCCGGCTCCGTGCTGGCCTACGCTGGTCTTCCGCCTTACCCGGAAACCCGCAACTACGTACGAACCATCCTCGCGTTGGCGCAGGTCTACGGTGACGCCGTCGCCACCGGGGCGCCGGTGTCGGCCACCGCCGTCGCTCCGGTGGTGGCATTCATGCGCTCCCAGCTCGGCAAGGCGTACGTGTGGGGCGCGACTGGGCCGGACGCCTGGGACTGCTCGTCGCTCGTGCAGGCGGCGTACGCGCAGATCGGGGTGTCGATCCCGCGGGTGACCGTTGACCAGATGCGGGCTGGTCCGTCGGTGTCCGGGGTTGATCCCCAGCCCGGCGACCTGCTGTTCATCCCGGGCGCCGACGGTACGCCCGTGGCACCTGGCCATGTCGGGATGTACGTCGGTGACGGCCGGGTGATCGCGGCGAAGGGCGCTCGCTGGGGAGTCGTCGAATCGGACCTGTCGGACTGGACGTCGATCGTGGCGGTGACACGTCCGCTCGCCGGTCCGTGAGTGTGCGGGGCTTCTCATGCGACGGCGGTGACGAAGTGCGAGATTCCGTCCGCGATGTTCCCGAGCAGACAGACCGTCGACTGGACCAGACTGGCCGCGTCAGTAGGTGTGTTCGCAACATAGAAGATCACAAACGCGATTGCGCACACCGGTGCGAGCTTCTTCATGCCAGACCTCGCGGGGAAGACGGGTGGACGGGCGCCGTCCACGATGACCGGAGCCTGCCGCTACCCACGGTGTTCCGACATGCTGATAACTCGTTTGCGTAACCAGCTGAATACGCGTGGTCTCTTCTGTCCGGACCGTCGGGAGCCCTCGATGGCTGGTTTATCGGTTTGGTCTGTTTCGTCAGGGTTTATTTCGCCCTGGCCACGGTCGTGATGACACCGTTCGAGTCGACCCGGCGGATCCGGTCGTTCTTGTCGTCGGCGATGTAGAGGTTGCCCGCGCCGTCGACAGCGGTGCCGGTCGGGCTTGACAGCTGTGCCCGGGTGGCTGCGCCGCCGTCCCCGGCGTAGCCTTCGGTTCCGTTGCCGGCAACGGTGGTGATCATACCGTCGGAGGTCACCCGCCGGACGCGCTGGTTGCCGTAATCAGCGATGTAGAGGATGCCGTCAGGACTGACCGCGACGCTTGGGATGCGCAGTTTCGCCGCGGTCGCGGGGCCGCCGTCCCCGTCATAGCCGTAGGCGCCGTTACCGGCCACCGTGCTGATGGTCCCATGCGGGTCGATCTTCCGGACGCGCTCGTTGCCGAGATCCGCCACGTAGAGGGTGCCGTCGGCGGCGATCGCCAGCCCGTTCGGGTTGTCGAACTCGGCTGCTGTGGCAGGCCCGCCGTCCCCGGAAAAGCCCTTGGTACCGACACCGGCCACGGTCGTGATAACGCCGCTCGGGCTGATCCGCCGGATGCGCTGGTTGCCGTAGTCGGCGACGTAGAGGGTGCCGTCGGCCGCGAGGGCCAGCCCATTCGGTTCGTTCAGCTGCGCGGCGGACGCCGGGCCGCCATCCCCGGTGAAGCCGGCCGTCCCGGTACCCGCGATCGTAGTGATGATCCCGTTTGTATCGATCTTCCGAATGCGCTGGTTGCTTGAGTCGCTGATATAGATGTTTCCCGACGAGTCCAGCACCGTTGCGGCTGGGCTGTCGAGCTGTGCCTGGTTCGCGGGACCGCCGTCCGAGGTGAAGCCGCTGGTCCCAGTGCCGGCGACGGTCGTGACGGTCCCGTCCTTGCCGATTTTGTGGATTTGGTGACTGGTCCAGTCGGTGATGTAGAGCGCACCAGCCCGGTCGATGGTGACGTCATAGGCGTCCAGCCCCGACAGCGTCACCGCTGGGCCGGCATAGGCCACACCAGGGGAGTAGGTCGCGGACGGCGTGGCTTGATCGCGATGATGGTTCTCGGCGGTCATCAGCGCGACGCCGAAGACCAGCGCGAGTATCACGATGCCCGCGACACCGGCGATGAGCCAGGCCCGGCGGGACGGCTGGGACGGCTGGGACGGCTGCGCAGGGCGTTGTTGCTGCCACGGTGGTGGGTAGCCGGACACTGGTTGCGGTTGGGCCGGCCAGGCCGGAGCAGGCGTCCCGGCCGGAGTGAAACCCCGGCCGGCCGGCGGGACGAACGGGTTCGCCTGCCACCATCCTGAGGCCGGTTGTGCCAGCGGTTGCTGAGCCGGTCCGGCTCCCTGGCCGCGCGGCGGGAACTGCTCCGGGGCGAGCCTGGTCGGCGGAGTGTCCGTCGCCGGCGGCACCCAGGGGTCAGCGTCCGGAGACCATCCGCGCGGACCGCTCGGCGCGGACCCGGATGCCGCCGGCGGCCGCGGGCCGGCCGAGCCCGGCCGGGCCAGCTGGCGCTGTGCCGCGTGCCGTACCTCGTCGTCGAGGCGAACCCCGATACCTGACTGGGCGAGCCAGTCCGGGCCGAACGTGCTTGCGGCGGCCTGGGCGAGTTCGAGTGCGAACTGGGTGGCACTCGGGAAGCGGGCGGCTGGGTCCTTGACCAGCGTTTTCATGATCACTCTACTGATCGGCTCGGGCACGTCGGTCAACGGTGGTGGATTCACATTGAGGTGATGGTTGACCAGCGCGCCTACGGACAGGGCCCGGCCGAAAAGCGGCCGGCGGGCCAGTAGCTCGTAGAGCACCCCGCCGAGCGCGTAGAGATCGGTCGAGACATACAGACGACCACCGGTGATCTGTTCGGGAGCCATGTAGCGAGGAGTCCCGAGAACCCCGCTCGCCGTCGTCTCGGTACCTTCGAAAATCTTTGCCACGCCGAAGTCGGTGACTTTGAGCAGCCCGTCCGAAGCGAACATCATGTTGTCAGGCTTGATGTCGCGGTGCAGGACGTTGTGGGCGTGCGCGGCATCCAGCGCGCCCGCCGCGGCAAGACCCAGCGCGCAGGTGGCCTCGGGCGACATCGGGCCGGCCGCCAACCGCTGGCGCAGCGTGCCGCCGGGGAGCAGCTCCATGACGAACAGACAGGTGCCCTGATGCTCGATGTAGTCGTGGATGCGCACGATATGCGGATGGTCGAGTTCGGCCAGTACCCGTGCCTCGGCGAGGAAACGGGCGCGCAGGTTCACGTCGCCGGCGGTGTCGAGCAGGACTTTGATCGCGACATTCCGGCCGATCAAACGATGTCGGCCGCCGAGCACAAGCCCATAGCCACCACGGCCGAGTTCCCCTTCGACCTGGTAGCCGGGGAGCGCGGTCTGCACCAGCGAGCGATCGATCAACAAAGGCCAGTTTCCGTTCGCCACCGTATGGACGGCATTCGCCGCGACCGTGCCCGGCGGGGGTCACGCCGACGACCGACATCCCCGTCAGCCATGAATTCAGTCGTGAGTGTACGGCTGTCGCCACATGCTCATCTCCGGGTGGTCATGGGTGACTCTGGTAGATCAGTGATATAGATCATAACAGCATCTCGTTGATGACTTTTCGGATCCATCCCGGAGCTGTGTGTAATCGTTTTGTGCGTCCGGCGCGACGGGCATCCGCTGTCCCGCTGGCGAGCCGGCGCCGCGGCTCATCCGGTGACGCGCGCGGTGACCTGGTCGGTGACGCGGTGGCGTGGACCTCGCGTGGGGCATGCAGGATCGTGAACATGTCGCCGACGCGCCCGCGGCCATCGGACTGGGAGGTCCCGAAAAATCATGTCGCCTATCGAGCCGTCCATCGATGCCGTCCAGCACGCCTCTCCCATCATGGGAACGCCGGAATGGACAGCTCTCGACAAGCACTTCGCCGAGCTCGCCGACATCCATCTGCGTAACCTTTTTGCTAATGACCCGAACCGGGGCGAGAGACTCGCCGTGGCAGCCGACGGCCTGTACCTCGACTACTCGAAGAACCGGGTAACCGACCAGACACTGGAATTGTTGGTGGCTTTGGCCGAGCGCGCGCGGCTGCGTGCGCAGATCGAGGCGATGTTCACCGGCCAGAAGATCAACACAACTGAGCGCAGGGCTGTTCTTCATGTTGCGCTGCGCGCCCCCGCGGACGCCGTCGTCGACGTGGACGGTGTGAATGTCGTTCCCCAGGTGCATGCCGTGCTCGAGCGGATGTCGGTGTTCGCTGACAAGGTCCGTTCCGGTGTCTGGACCGGCGTCACCGAGAAGCATATCCGGACCGTTGTCAATATCGGGATCGGAGGTTCGGACCTCGGGCCGGCCATGGCGTACGAAGCACTAACGGATTACTCCGACCGCTCGATACAGTTCCGTTTCGTATCGAATGTGGATGGTACCGACATCTGGGAAGCGACAGCTGATCTTGACCCGGCCGAGACGCTGTTCATCGTGTCGTCGAAGACCTTCACCACCCTGGAGACGCTCGCGAACGCCCGCGCCGCGCGGGCCTGGCTGGTCGACGCGCTCGGCCCGGACGCGGTTCCGTTCCATTTCGTGGCAGTCTCGACGAACACGGAGAAGGTGACCGAGTTCGGTATCGACAGTGCCAACATGTTCGAATTCTGGGACTGGGTGGGCGGACGTTACTCGCTCGACTCGGCGATCGGCCTGTCCCTGATGCTGGCGATCGGGCCGGACAACTTCCGGGACATGCTCGCCGGGTTCCACGCGATGGACGTGCACTTCCGTACCGCCCCGTTCGAGCGGAACCTACCGGTGCTGCTCGGTCTGCTCGGCCTGTGGTACCGGGACTTCTTCGGTGCGCAGACCCATGCGGTGCTGCCCTACAGCCACTATCTCGGGCGTTTTCCCGCCTATCTCCAGCAGTTGGACATGGAGAGCAACGGCAAGTCGGTGGACCGGGCTGGGCGAACGGTGCCTGTCCCCACCGGCCCGGTCGTGTGGGGGACCCCCGGTACCAACGGGCAGCATGCCTACTTCCAGCTCATCCACCAGGGAACCGCGCTGGTCCCCGCCGACTTCATCGGTTTTCTCACCGCCAGCCACGACGTGCGTGCGGGTGGTGTGGACCACCATGTACTGCTGATGGCGAACTTCTTCGCCCAGACCGAGGCACTGGCGTTCGGCAGGACGGCCGAGCAGGTCGCCGCCGAACGCGTGGACCATGAAATCATCCCGCATCGGACATTTCCGGGAAATCGGCCCACCAACACGATTCTCGCTGACCGGCTGACCCCGTTCCGGCTCGGTCAGCTGATCGCTCTCTACGAACACAAGGTCTTCACTCAGGGTGCGATCTGGAATAT
>NZ_CAKJTO010000109.1:0-14507 GCF_917627405.1 Protofrankia sp. Cj5 | reverse complement strand
GGCCTACGACTACGCTCTCGGTGGATCGCACAACTTCGCGGTCGACCGGGAGGCGCTCCGCCGGGCGCGGGAGGTGTTTCCGGATATTGACCTGGTCGCCAGGTCCAACCGGCTCTTCCTGCACCGGGCGGTACGTTTCCTTGCCGGGGAGGCGGGCATCACGCAGTTTTTGGATCTTGGGTCGGGTGTGCCGACAGTTGGCAACGTCCATGAGATCGTCCAACGGGTGAACCGGGACTGCAGAGTGGTCTATGTTGACATCGACCCGATCGCGGTCATCCACTCGAGCATGCTGCTTGCCGATGATCCGCGGGCCACCGTCGTGCAGGCCGACGTGCGCCGGCCGGAGTCGATTCTGACCTCCCGCGCTGTCACCGAATTTTTTGATCTTTCTCAGCCGGTTGCCGTCCTGATGGTTGCCATCCTGCATTACATCGGGGACAGCGACGACCCCGCCGGTATTGTCGATGCCTTCCGGCGGGCTACCGTGCCTGGCAGCTACCTGGCGTTGTCTCACATCAGCCCGGACGAGCGGACCGAAGAGATCGAACAGCTCGAACAGCTCGAACAGCGGTCCCAGGCCGCCCGGACCGGCATCGTTGCCCGTCGTTGCCCGGACATCGCGGCTCTGCTCAAGGGATACGATCTTGTCGACCCCGGTCTTGTCCACGTGCCGATGTGGCGCCCGGACGGGGGAGACGGTACCGCGGATCCGTTCGCCGCGGCCCCGGAACGTTCGACACTTTTCGCGGCGGTGGGATGCCGGTAGCTCATATCCCGGCCCAGAAACGGCCGTACGAGGTGATTTTTGGCCATGTGAAAGGCTCTTGAGGAGTATGTGTGAGGCCATTACACCCGGCTGTCCGTCAGCGGGGCGTCGAACGCTTCGCGCTGGCGTGGGCGCGGGAACTCGTCGATGCGAGCTGTTTGACAATCAATGTGGTTGAGGTCGAGCAGCGGTTACGGGTACTGACCGGCCGGCTTGTCGACGCTCTACTCGCTGAAACGTTCGTGACAGCGCCCGCGGTCATCATCGGCGCCGCCATCATTGAGTACCGCTTTGGTGCGGGCGATGCGCTCGCCTGCAGCATCCGGGCCGTCGGGAACAGGCTGCTCGACGACCTGGAGCTCGATGCGGCAGACGGGTACGCGGCCCGGCTGGTGGCTCTTCAGGCAGGTTTGGCGGACGGGTACACGCAGGCTCTCCGGGAACAGATTCTCGCTGCTCAGGATTCGATCCACCAGGCGGCGCTGTACGCGAGCGATGCCCGGTTCCGGCTGGTCTTTGCCGGCTCCGCGATCGGGATCGCGATCAGCGACGCTGACGGGTCGGTGATTGAGGCCAACGGGGCACTGCTGGAGCTGCTCGGGGTCGGTCCGGCGCAGATACACGGCCGGCGGATCGACGAGTTCGCTCACCCCGAGGATGCCGGGGAGGTACGGGCGGCCTATGGGCACCAACGTGGTGCAGGCCCTGAACGCATCCGGCTGGAGAAGCGGTTCACCGGTGCGGGCGGTGCGGTGCTGTGGGCGGACCTGACCATTTCGTGTCTGCGTGACGACGACGGCCGTTGCCGCGTCCAGTTGTCCATGGTCGTGGACATCACTGAGCGGCACCGGTTGCAGACCCAGTTGCGTTCACAGGCCTTTCATGACCCACTCACCGGCCTGCCGAATCGCGCGTTGCTGCTGGAACGGCTCAGTGACCTCATGGTCGCCGGTTCCGATGACCGGGTCGGAGTGTGTTTCATCGATCTCGATGGCTTCAAGACTGTCAACGACAGCCTCGGCCATGATGTGGGTGACCGGCTGCTCGTTGCGCTCGCGGATCGGCTCAGTAGCACGCTGCCACCGACGCATCTGTTCGCCCGTATGGGTGGTGATGAGTTCGTCGTCGTGGTAGCCGGTTCCACCGGGTCCGCCGATGTGATCGCTGTCGCCGAGCAGGTACTGGCGGAGCTGGCCAGACCGCTACAGGTCGACGGCCACCTGTTGTCGGTCAGCGCGAGCATAGGTGTTGTTGAACGCCCGGTCGCCGACGGTGACCCCCGTGACCTGTTACGGGCCGCGGATATCACGCTGTATCGGGCCAAGTCCGACGGCAAGGGCCGGTGGGCGCTGTTCGACGCCGAGCGCAACGCCCATGAGATCACCCGTCACACCCTTGCCACCATGCTGCCCGGTGCCTTCGAGCAGGACCAGTTCATTCTCGAGTACCAGCCGATCGTGGCACTCGCGGACGACAGCATGGCCGGTGTCGAAGCGTTGGTCCGTTGGCGGCATCCTCGTTTCGGCCTGCTGAGCCCCGGCCTTTTCGTCGATATCGCGGAGGAGACCGGCCTGATCGTGCCGCTCGGCGGACGACTGCTGTACCTGGCTTGTTTGCAGGCCAGGTCTTGGCAGGACCTCAGTCCCGCCCGCCCGTTCGTCAGCGTTAATCTCGCTGCCCGCCAGACCCGTGATCCCCAGCTGGTGGAGCAGGTCCAGCGTGTTCTCGGCGACACCGGGCTGTCCCCCGACCGGCTTCAACTGGAACTCACGGAGAGCGCGTTCATGGGTACGGCCGATGAACCGCTCCGTGCGCTGCGCGCCCTGGCTGACATGGGCGTACGGATCGCCATCGACGATTTCGGTACCGGCTATTCCAACCTTGCCTACTTACGGCGTCTGCCGGTGCACACCCTGAAACTTGCGGGACCCTTCGTTGAAGGCCTTCGATCCAGGCAGAAAGCTGACCCCGATGATGAGAAGATTGTGCAGGCCATGGTTGGGCTGGCGCACTCTCTGCGGCTGACAGTGACCGCTGAGGGAGTCGAAACCACAACACAGGCCGAACGGCTGCGAGCGGTCGACTGTGATACCGCGCAAGGTTACCTTTTCGCACGACCACTACCGCCCGAGGAGATCACTCACCGGCTCACCAGGCGATACCAGGAACGTACCAGTCCGAACAGGTGCGTTCCTGAACGCCCACGCTGGGAGCTGACCTGCGACAATACTCAGACAATCAGGTAGTTTACGGTCGCTGGGAGCGGTCGCCAGCGGATCAGCGGGCACGAACGATCAACGGTACCCGCTTGGGCTGGAGCATCGGCGATCGGCTTGGGCGTACCCGGTGGCCAGGGCTGGGGTGCAGCGTCCAGTGAGCCGTCACTGTTGCCAAAAAGATCATCATTTCTTCCCAGGCGAATGGCTCACCGATGCAGTTTCTGTTGCCCGCGCCGAACGGGAGAAAATATGTGCGCGGCAGTGCCGCCGCGGCGGCACCGCCCCACCGGTCTGGATCGAAGGTGCTGGGCGCGGCGTAGACGGCCGGATCGCGTTGTATGGTCCACACGGAGAACAGCACATGAGATCCCGGTGGAATCCAGTGTTCGCCGAGGGCGACTTCTGTCACAGTCCGTCTGGACAGCAGCCAGGCCGGGGGGTAAAGGCGCAGCGTCTCGGTCAGCACCTGGCGCAGGTAGCCCAGGTTGGCCAAGGTGCTGTGGTCGAGTGACCTGCCGGCCAGGGCTGCGTCCACCTCGTCGGCCAGTCTTCGCTGGATGTCCGGGTGCTGGCTGAGGAGGTGACAGGCCCAGCTCAGCACATCACGCACGGTTTCGACGCCACCCAGGAAAAGGGCCATCGCCTCGTCGCGGATCTGCTGATCGGACAGGCCGGGGCCATCGCCCTGCGCACGGGCGGATAACAGTATGGCCATCAGATTGCCGTCGGTGGCGCCACGCGCGCGGCACTGGGCGATGACATTCGTCAGTATGTCGTCGAGCCGATGCCGGGCGCGGTTGAAGCGGCGGTTGCCTGGGGTGGGCAGCTTCTCCAACCAGCCGATCGGGAAGGCGATGCGCCTGGTCACGCCCTTGAGCAGAACTGGCAGGGCCTCCTCCACCTGGACCGCGACGCTGTTACCGAGATCGGCGGAGAACAGGGCCCGGCATACCACGGCGACCGTGAAAGCATGGATCTCCTGGCCGAACTCGACCACCTGGCCGTCGTGCCACGCGGTGGCGCGTTGTTCGGCGCTCTCCCGCATCTGGTCCGCATAGGCGGCGATCTGCGCTGTGTGGAATGCCGGCTGCATCAACCGGCGGTGTGCCATGTGGGTCGGTTCGGTGGAGTTCAGCAGCCCGTTGCCGAGAAACGGCGCTGACTTCTCGTACCCGATGCCCTTGGCGAACTTGTGGACATCCCTGGTGAGAATCTGGTGCACCCAGGATGGCTCGTTGATGACATAGGCCACGGTCGGTCCGAGGCCGATGGTGACGATGTCACCCCTGCCGCGCAGGGACTCGAAGAAACCACGCGGTTCGGTCAGCATCCGGTGCATGTGCCCGAACAGTGGAAGGCGCCCGGGAGCCGCCGCGACGCCTGTGGGTGTGGCTGGCATTGATGTGCTCTCCCTTATATTTTGCGTCCGCAACGGGCGGTGGGCTCGGGATTGAAGCGGGTACCGTCATCGCTGACTTTGACGAATGACAAGCAGGCGTTCAGTTGACCGGAGTTCGTGGCCATGTCGAGGGGCGCGGGCAGCAGGCCGTTGGCGTTGTAGTCCCGGACCGCTCGAAGGCCGTGGATGAACTGTTGGCGGGTGGGGCAGATGCCGGCTTCCTGCAGCCCGCGGATCATCATATCCGCGGAGATCCAGCCAGACAACGCGCCGCCCTGGACCGGGGGCTGCAGCTGTGGGGCGTACATGTTCATGGCCCGAAGGAACTCCCAGTGTGCGGGGGTGTCCAGCTCGAACGGGGTGTACTCGAGGAAGTAGGAGGTTCCGGCGAGCTGCCGGCCGTACTTCTGCAGCAGGCTCTGGTCGTAGCCGGGTGAGAACGACAGGGTGACCTTCAGCGGTACGCCCGCGTTGCGGGCGCCGATGAGGGCTTGGTCGAGAGCGTCCGGGGCAGTCAGCGCGATCAAGGTGTCAGCACCGCTGGCCTTGATCTGGGCACCGAGGCTGGTCGGGCTGGCTGCAGGGCTGACGTCGGCGGAACCGGCGATCCGGACACCAGCGGTGCGCAGGCTCGTGCTCACGTTCTCCGCGATGGTGCGCATGGTCTCGGAGAACGCGGTCCGTAGGATGAACGCGGTCCGACCGCCCTGGGAAACAGCGTAGTCACCCCAGGTGGTGATGGATCCCGGGCTTGTGAAGCTCAGGTGGGTGAACATGTTGTCGTCGGCGCTCCACACCGGCTCCAGCGCGAGGCCGGTCACCGGAATGCCCTGCTCATGCAGGAACGGTGCGGACCCGGTCGCGGCCCCGGTGGTCTCGATGATCCCGAAGACCCCGTCGTCGTTGATCAGGGAACGGGCGCTGGCGAGGTTCGTGGCGGGATTGGAGGCGTCGTCCCGCCAGGTGTAGGACAGCGTCCGGCCGTTGACCCCGCCGTCCGCGTTGGCCGCGCTCAGCCGCGCGTCCACGCCGGCGCGGAAGGCGTGGAATCCGTCCGCCAGCGGGCCGGTAGCCGGGTAGAGAAAGCCTATTTTAACCTCTTTGTCGGTCACGCCGGGGACCGTGCAGTTCTGGCCTTCCGGGTTGCCGCTGATCGGCGAGGCTCCGCATGCGGCCACCGTCAGTGCGATTGTGGCACGTGCCACGGCGACAGCGATCCGCTGGACGGTTCGGCGCTGTCTGTCCATCTGGGACCTCCTACCAGGAGCACGTTCCGAAGAAGCCGTGGTTCCTGAACGGCGAAACTGCTGAAACAGATATTTACTATCCCGTACCTCTTCAAAAACCATAAAGGGGCTAAAAGGATTAAAAGTTTTAAAAAGCATGAGGTATGAGCCGGCTGTTTCGTGAACGGGCAGCTGAAAGGCCCGTTATTCGGCTGCCATGAAGTCCCGACGCCGTCGTTTGCTGTGCCGTCGCCCGTTTGGGATCATGGATGTGCTGGCGGGCCGGCGGCGCCGATACTGACGGGGTTGGATGCGCTGGAGGGCAGGTCGCCGGCTGGTTTTTTCCAGGTGCGGCGGAACTCTGGGGAAGCCGTCGGGGAGACCGTGGCCGTCTACCGCGGCACGCCCGGCGGACCACCAGCCGCGCTCGAGGGCGCGATCATTGTCCCGCGAGCGGCCGGGACTGTTGGGTGGCGACCGACGAGCCAGGGTACCCGTGCATCGCGCAGCGATGGACGGGAAGCGATGGACGGGGAGGGATGACGCGAGGTGCGTGCCCTGGCCCCGCGACGCCGCGTCCCCTATTGCCGGGCGCTCTGAATGTGACCGTGGGATCGCGCCGGGCTGGCGTGGGGCGTCCGCGGCGTGTGTTCAGCGCCCGAAACAGATGGTGCGTCCTGTTCGGACCTTGTCGGCCTTGTAGGTGACCTGATCGATGGAGACGCCCGCACGGTCGACGAGGAGGAGAGCGTCACCGCGGTTGCCGAGCTGGACCGCTCCCCGGGCTGCGACCTGGATGACGGCTCCGCCGACGAGGGTGCCGGTGAGGTCGTGCCGGCCGCCGGCCGAGTCGAGCAGGCCCCAGCCAGCCAGATCGATCGGGGATGCCGTCGTGTTGAGCAGGGTGACCAGCTCGTGCCCGCGGTCGGCGCCGACCGGGTCGGGCAGCGCGGCCACGATGAGCACGTCGCCTGCGGCGACGGTGTGTGGGTCGGTCGGTGCGCCGGGTGGCGCCGGGTCCGGGCCGATGATGAAGTCCTCGGGCCAGACGGTCAACTGGACGCGGTGTTCCTCGGCGTGGATGACATCGTGCAGGTTGCCCGACTCATGCCGGTCGAGCAGGAACAACGCGTCGTCCCGGTTGACCGTGTCGGTGCGCAGCCACGCGTCGAAGCCGTCGAAGCTGGTGAAGCCGGCCGCGAGGTAGGGCACGATCCGGCGGAACAGTTTGGGCCAGAGCACCAGCTGTTGTAGGTCAGCGAGGTTGGCGATGGTGGCGGCGCCGTTGGGGTCGGCGGTGGCACGCGGCCACAGCCCGGCCGCGTCCCGGGCGGCGCGGGCCGCCCGGGATATCCCGGCCAGGTGGTTGCGCAGGGCTGCCGGCAGGGTGGCGTAGAAGGCCGGGTAGACGTGCCCGGTCGTTAGCAGAGCGGCGTTGACCGACTGGTCGATCAGGGCGTTGTCGGCGAACACCGACGCGCCATCCGGCCCGGGGTGCTCGCCCGGGTAGACGAACGCGATCAGGCGGCCGTTGCCGTCGATGCCGTTGGACAGCACATGGCCGCGCAGACTGTCCTGATCGGCCGACTGCACGTTGTTGGGCAGATCGGGGAAGAAGACGATGTTGGTGAAGCCCAGCAGACGCAACAGTTCGTCCCGGGCCGCGTTTGCGCCGGCCAGCTCCTGATGGGTCTCGCCGAAGTGGGTTTCCAGCGCGTCGATCGCTTCCAGCCGGACGGAGATACCATGGCCGTTGATGCCCGGCGGGCGACCGGACCGGCGTGGCAGCCTCTCAACCAGCGCGGGCGTGTCGGGGAGGAACTTGACCGTGTCGCCGTCCGGTTCCGGCCCTTGGCGCGGCCGGTCGGGATAGCGGATCACAAACCGCCCATGTAGCACCGTGTATGTCATGACCGTCCCCCGATCGCTCAGGACCCGCTGGCATCAGCCCATCCTGACGCGGAGCGTAACGTAGCCGCGTCTGATTCTCCCGAACCGAGACTCAACTTTCCGGTCGGGCAGCCTGGGCGCCAGCCGGCCATGAGCCCAGGTCGCCGGGCCTGAGCCGCCGTCCGGTGGTGAGCTGGTGGGTCATAGCGCGGGGTCGCGGGGTGGCCTACGGCCAGGTCACAGAATTCTCTTGTTGAGAATTCTACATTCTGAGCCAAGAGCACATGGGATCATGCGGGTGGGGCCGGGACGAGACAGCGGACGCGACATCGCAGGATCCCCCCATATAGGCTCCGACCTCGAACCGAGTCCCGCCGGGTGGTCCACCCCCGTGCTGGACCGACGTAACTGCGTTCCGGGTCGCCTGCCACCCCCTGCGCGCCGTGCCCGTGTCCGCCTCGCCCCGGACGGTTCCCAGAAAACCGCGAACGGGGGCTGTGGGCTATCCCCGGAATCCGGGGGTCGCGGACCCGTTTCGTACTGACTGGCTGCTTCCGGCGGGCATCAGTGGGCATCAGCCAAAAGCTCCCACGGCCCCCCGCACCGCTGCGCGTGTTCCACATCCCCGAGTTCGGGGGCACCTTAGCCCGGTCGCGGGGCCGTACACTCCGGCCCGGACGAGGCGTTGAGCTGGGCCGGGGAACGTGCGAGGAGGTAACGGAGCTGGATTCGACGGCATCGGCGGCGCGGGTCGGCACGTCGTCCGGAGAGGTTATCGGGATTCCAGTGGGCGGCCAGCTCGTTTTCGGCCGGGGACCGGACGTGGACGTGATGATTGCGGTCGGACGCGGGCTGTCCCGCCGGGCTGGGCTCATCGCCGCCGTCAACGGCGGCGCATGGGTCGCCAACATCAGCTGTACACATGCGCTCTACACGGTCAGCGACGGTTACCGGATCCGGTTGCCGCGGATGGAGGAGCAAGGCGAGCCGTGCGGCGGATGGTTTCTCCGGGCCGGAACCGTGCTGGTCGGTTCACGGGCAATGCTGGACGAAGGCCAGCCCCTGCGGGTGGCGGTCGGCGCTTCGGCCGAGGACTTCGACCCCACGGCCACCGCCGGCCGGGAACGGGTGCCGGGGCGGCTGGACGACGACTCGACCCTGCTTCCGTTGTATCTGGACCCGAAGACCAAACTGTTCCTGGTGGCGCTGATGTGGTGCCGGCCGTGGCTGATCGACCCGACTCGCACCACGCCACTGCCCCGGACACCGGAGATCGCCCGGGCCGCGCTCGAGGTGACCGACGCGCATTTCGAACTGGAGCGCTTCGACAACGACCCGGCGTTTCGGGACCGGCTCTCCGCCCGGGTCGGCGAGCATCTCAAGGCACTGCGCCACAAGATCACCGAACGTGCTCTGGTCCGCCCCGGCGTCCGGCTGTCCGACGAGGTCGTCGTCGAGGTGCTGTTGGAGAACGCGGTCATCACGCCGGCGGATCTGGCCCGGCTCAATGATCCGGCCTGGTGCTCCCGCCAGGAGGACCTCTGGTGGACCCGGCGGCCGTGACTGGTGCTGCTACCGCCGGCCGGCGGCCACGTCCGCGGGTCCTGGCTGGACGTCCCCGCTGGGCGTCACGGATGGACGTCGAACGAGGCATGCGCGGTGGACCCGTCGGTTGCCGTGGCGACGACGGTGTAATGCCCCGGTGGGATTGGGCCGGTGAAGAACTCGTGCGACTGGTTGATCGTGTAGTTGAAGGTGCCGGCCAGGTCGATCGTCTGCTGATAGCCGGACACCCTGCCACCGGCCAACGCGACCGTGACCAACTGGTTGGGCACCCAGCCGCGCCCATGTACCACGAACCCGGTGGCTCCGTCGCCCATCGGCTGGTTGACCAGCAGCTGCGGCCGTCCGCCGGGACGGTCGGAAGCTCCGGACAGCGGCGGCCCTGGCCCGAGCAGGCGTGGGTCATACCCGTTGTAGGCGTTCTGGGAATTCTGCGTCTGGTTTGCCCGGCTGCTGGATCGAGCGCCCAGGATGCCGCCCGCGATCAGCAGAGCGGCCACCGTGCCTATCGATATTATGATCATGGCGGCCTGGCCGAAACGAGGCTCCTTCGCCGTCGGCGACCGGCCCTCGCCCGCCCGGCCCTTGCCTGGCCGGCGGTTACCTCGCCCGCCCGGCGGAGCGCTTGGCCGCGGCAACTGCCGGGCGGGCAAGGCGAATCGGCGCCGTCCAGCCGCTTCAGCAACGCCGGGCGAGGCGGCCGAGGCAGCGGCTGCGTCCTGTTGCGTGGTGGGTACGGCCATAGCATCCGAAGCGAGCGGGCCTGGGTGGGAAGTGAGCGAGCCGGGGCGGGAGGCGAGGGTGGCGTCCGGGCCGGTCGGCTCGGGGATCCGGGCGGTGGCCTGGGGGCGTTTCCGGTACTCCTGGATCAGGGCCAGGCCCGCCGCCGGCAGTACCGACGGCTCCGAGCCGTGCTCTGTTTCAAGGTCCACATACGGCGCGAGCTCGGCGAGCAGCACCGCCGGAGTGGGCCTGCGCTGCGGATCCCGGTCCAGGCAGGCGGCTACCAGGTCGGTC
Organism: Protofrankia sp. Cj5; assembly: GCF_917627405.1. Lineage (NCBI taxonomy): Bacteria > Bacillati > Actinomycetota > Actinomycetes > Frankiales > Frankiaceae > Protofrankia > Protofrankia sp. Cj5. Next base: position 4,424 of record NZ_CAKJTO010000109.1, on the reverse strand, counting down.
AGCTCCGGCGGCAGCCCGCTGAGGTCCGGCGGTTCGGTGGCCAGTTGGATCAGGATGTCCATCACAGTTTCCCCACGGTATGGGGCGTGCCCGCTCCCGGCGTACAGCAGCGTGGAGCCGAGCGAGAACACGTCACTCGCGACGGCTACCTGGCGGGTGTTCCGGGCCTGTTCCGGCGCCATGTACGCGGGTGTGCCGACCGCTCCGTGTGTCGAGGTGAGCTGGATTCGCTCCACCGCCCGCGCCACCCCGAAGTCGATCACTCGCGGCCCGTCCAGGGAGACCAGCACATTCGACGGTTTCAGATCCCGGTGCACCAGCCCGGCACCGTGGATCGACTCCAGCGCCTCCGCGCAGCCGGCGGCCAGCCAGCGGACGGCCGGCACCGGCAACGGGCCGCACGCCCGCACCAAGCGGTCCAACGATGGAGCTGGCACGTATGCAGTAGCCAGCCATGGCACGCCGGCGTCCGGATCAGCCGCGACCACGGCAGCCGTGAACACTCCGCTGACCCGCCGTGCCGCCGCCACCTCCTGCGTGAACCGAGCCCGGAAATCCGGTTCTTCGGCGTACTCCGGTTTGATTGTCTTCACCGCAACCAGACGGCCAGCCGCTGACCTGCCTAAATAGACCCGGCCCATGGAGCCGGCCCCGAGCTGGCCCAGTAAGACGTACGAACCGATCCGGTCCGGATCCCGCCCAGACAACGGCCCGAGCAACGCCTGTTGGGCACCCATGCACGTTCTCCTGCTTCCCATCCGGGGATATTGGTGTCCATCATGCCGATTCTCGGGCCGGGGCAGGTTCTCGGCCCGTACCGCGGCTGGAGCCAACCGGCGGAAGCGGTCAGGGCCGGCCCTGCCGGGGGCACGATGTTGAGCACGGTTTTCCTGACAGCCCGGTCGTCGGCCGCATAACGCGGTGCGGTGGCCATTTCGGCCGGCGCGAGCGTGGCGCTGACGCACGGGAGCTCACGCGCGCAGCCATACGTCCCGAAGCGCGCGGGGAAGCCCGGCTTCGCCGATGGGCTGAGCGGGGATCCCGGAGTGCGGCCCGGGGACCGTCAGGCCGCATCGATGTAGGGGTTTTCAGGCCATGAGCACATCACGGTGCCGCCACGCGAGGGCCAGCAGCGCCGCGCCGGCAGCTTGCGTCGGTTCGTGGCGGACGATACGCGCTACGTTCTGTTCACTGAAGGCGATGCCGGGACCGCTGCTGCCGGCAGCCAGTGTCGACAGCACGCGGCCTTCATTGTTGGCCGTGACCAGATTGCCGAACACCTCGTCGAACATGGGCGCGTCGAACACGGCGACGGTGAGGAGGTCGGTGGCGAAGGTGAGTGGGTCGGTGCCCATGCCGAGCACAAACAGCCGCAGCTGGCCGCGGTCGCGAGCGCGGTTCAGGCGGGCGGCGAACGGCCAGGCATCATAGTCGATCGGTAAGAGGTCACTGCCGTAGTTTTCTGGGTTTCCCAGAAGTTCCTCAGAGAACTCGCGGATGCTGGATCGCCACAGGTCGAAATCGTTTCTTTCGTTTCCCGGCGCGGTACCGGATGGCTGGAAGACCCCGACGGGGATCACCTGATACAGCCCGCCGGCGTGGCCGACCGTGGCCGGGTCGCGCCAGTGCAGCAGGAACGATGCCGCGCCGGCCGTCCGGTCGACGCGGAGCGTCAGCGTGCTGATCGCCATGTTCGTCGAGCGGGCGGTGAGGTCCCACGGTTGCGCGACCGCGGCGCGCAGCGGCGTCCCGCCAAGGCCCAGCGTGTGGGCCGCGTACTCGTGGGCGCACGCTTCGCCGACGTTCAGGGCGTCGAAGTAGCGCCCACGGCCGAACAGCATGCGGCCTCGGCCGCCGGACAGGTCGGCGGCCAGGAGCCGGTACGTGGGCAGGTTGTTGAACACCGCCGGTGCGGCGAGCTCCGCGACGGCGGCGGAGTAGGTGCCGTACCGGGTGCCGTTCGCGCGCAGGGGCCGGACCGGTTCGGAAAGCTGTTCCCTGCCGGTCAGCCCGCGGGCGCCACCGGTCACGTCGAGATGGAGATCGATCGAGTCCAGCGGCAACGGGACGGGTGGCAGCCACCGCTGGTCGGCGAGCAGCGGAGTGCCTGCCACGCGGACGTCCGGCGGGTAGTCATCGGCTGCCGTCACCGCGAGCGTGAAGCGGTGTCTGATCAGGTGGCTGCGGACCCGCAGCCATTCCCGTTCGCTGTCGCTTGGGCCAGAGAGCCGTTCGTCGATCGTCATCCGCTTTGTCCCCGCTCTGCCACTGAGTATGTGCGGCCCGCGGCCCACAGTCCCGCACTACGCCAGGCCTGGATCTGGACACGTCAGCCGGCCGGCGAAGCGGATCAGACTAAAGGATCATTAAGAGCGCCCGGCAATAGGGCGTTCGATCAGGGAGCGGCGTCCGGGTGGATGGATCGCGAGGCGGCGGAGGGAGGCGCCCTGTGTGGGGCGTCGACCGACGAGCCGGGGCACCCGTGCATCGCGCGGCGATGGACGGGGAGCGATGACGCGAGGCGCCGACCGGGCGGCGCGAGCCGGACAGTCCTATTGCCGGAGGCTCTAAATATCCCGGCGCCGAGTGAGCTGGACGCCGATTGTGCCGAAGAGCAGCGTGTATCCAATCATGATTATCAGGCCGGTCCACTGCGGCGGCGCATGGTCGAACGCCTGCCCGGGGGTGGTCATGACCAGCGAGGCGACCGCGGGCGCGATCACGATCGCCCCTTGAACCCACGTATGGTGGTAGGCGTTGTAGATCAGTTCGAAGATGACCGCGACCGCGGCGGTGCCGAGCAGGTAGGCGGCAATGCCGGTGATGACCGAGCCGAGCTGGCTGCGGATGAGGGTGCCGAGTCCCAGGCCGAAGATGGCCCACATGATGAACGCCAGTAGGTTGAGCAGCACCGATCGGACCACGGCCCAGTCGGCCAGTGAAACACCAAGCTGCTGGCTGTGTAGGTAGATCGGGGTGACGATGACATCGATCAGGGTCGACACGAGCCAGAACAGGGCGCCAAAGCAGGCGGCGGCGATGAACTTGGCCACGATGACCGTGCCGCGGCGTGGATTGGCCAGGTAGGTCGCCGTGGCGGTCTGGTGGCTGTACTCGTTGGTCACGACCAGGACACCGATGAGCATCGCGAACAGCACACCGAGGAACTGGCCAGAGGTCATCATGTTGCTGGCGATCGCGGCCTGGCCGGCGTGCGTGTGCGCACGGGCGGCGGTGGCAAGGGCCTGGGCCCTGTCGGCTGGGTCCAGACCAGCGAGTGCCGGGTGCAGGTCGTAGTGGTGGGAGACGCCGTTGCGGAGCAGCGCCTCCGCGGTGACGAGAACGATGCCGATGCTGAACATCCACCACGTGTTCGTGGTGCGTATCTTCATGATTTCGGCGCGGACCCGGTGCATCGGGGCGAAGCCGGTGCGCGGCGCGGCCGCGCTGACGAGGCTGTCGAGCGGGGTCATCGGATCGTGGCCTTGCCTCTGGTGAGTTCGAGGAAGACGTCTTCCAGGCCGGGCCGTTCGGTGACCAGCTGATGCACGACAACACCGGCGCGGGCGGCAGCCTCGCCGACCGCGGTGGCGTCCATGCCGGTGATATGCAGGTCGCCGTTCTCGCGTGTGACAACCACGGCGTCCTCGCCGCATGCGGCGGTCAGCTTCTCGGTGTCGGAGATGCGGACCAGGACGCGGGCGGAATGCGCCATCGAATCCAGCACCGAGTCGACCGTCCCCTGGGCGACCAGCCGGCCGGCGGCGATGATGACCAGGTCGTCGGCAAGCTGCTGCATCTCGGCAAGGAGATGGCTGGAGACCAGCACGGTGCGGCCGTCGGCGGCGAGGGCTTTGAGCAGGTCGCGCATCCAGCGGATACCGTCGGGGTCCAGGCCGTTGGCCGGCTCGTCGAGGATCAGGACCCGCGGGTCGCCGATCAGTGCCGCGGCGATCCCCAGCCGTTGCCGCATGCCCAGCGAGTAGCCCTTGAATGTGCGGCGCCCCGCCGGGGTGAGACCGACGAGTTCGAGGACCTCGTCGGCGCGCTCCAGGGGGATGCCGACGGACTGGCAGATGATCCGCAGATGGTTGCGGCCGGTGCGGCCCCGGTGGGCGGCGCTTGTCTCCAGCAGCCCGCCGACATGGCGCAGCGGCTCCGGCAGGTCGATATAGCGGATGCCGCCGATGGTGGCGGTGCCCGCGGTCGGTGCGGCAAGGCCGAGGATCATGCGTAGTGTCGTGGTCTTCCCCGCGCCGTTGGGGCCCAGGAAACCTGTGACCCGGCCCGGCCGCACGACGAACGACAGGTCGTCCACTGCCGTGACTCCGTTATAACGCTTGGTCAGGCCGGAGACAACGATCTGACCGTCGAACGCCGGGCGCGGTGTTGCCGATCGCACGCCCTTGCCCGAGATCAGCTGC
>NZ_CAKJTO010000108.1:0-15027 GCF_917627405.1 Protofrankia sp. Cj5 | reverse complement strand
GGGCGCGCCCTCCCGCGACGCCGACGAGGATCTGGCCGGGCTCCGGGCGGCCGGCGTGACGGTCCAGGCCGCGGCCGTCGACGTGGCCGACGCTCGGCAGCTGGCCGGGGCCCTGCGGCCCGGGGGCGCGGCCCCGCCTGTCGGCGGTGTCTTCCACCTGGCCGGCGTTCTCGAGGACGCCCTGGTCACGGACCTGACCGAAACCGCCGTCATGCGGGCGTTCGCCGGCAAGGGGATCGGTGCCTGGAACCTGCACATGCTGACCCTCGACCAGCCGGTTGAATTCTTCGTGCTGTTCTCGTCACTGGCCGGTCTGATCGGCTCACCCGGGCAGGGCGCGTACGCCGCGGCCAGCGCCTTCCTGGACGCGCTGGCTCGGCACAGAGCCGCGGTCGGGCTGCCAGCTCTCAGCATCGACTGGGGCACCTGGTCCGGCGACGGGCTTGCGGCCGGCGGGGTCGAGCGGCTGGCCGCTCGGGGCGTGCTCCCCCTGGACCCCGACACCGGCATCGAGCTGCTGGGCGAGGCGGTCACCAACGGGGCGGCGTGGCTGGCCGCGGCCGGTTTCAGCCTCGAGCTGCTGCACCAGGCCGGCGCCGGGCCGGCCGCCCGGCAGCTGTTCGCGGGACTGCTGCCAGCCGGCCGGCCCGGTGAGCCGTCCGGGCGCGACCTGGTGCTGGCGGCGGCCCCGGCCGAGCGCCGGCAGGTGCTGCGCCAGCTGCTCACCGGCGAGGTTGCGCGGGTGCTCGGCGCCGAGCGGGCCGCTGTCCATCCGAACGTGCCGCTGCAGGAGCTGGGCTTTGACTCACTGATGGCCATCGAGCTGAGGAACCGGCTGGAAGCGGGGCTGCGCATCCGGCTGTCCGCGACCTTGGTCTACGCCCACCCCACCATCAGCGATATGGCCGACGCCCTGCTGGCGAAGGTCGTACCGGCGACACCGGCGGCCGCGGCCCCCGAGCCAGCCGAGCCAGCCGAGCCGGCTGAACCCGCTGTGCTGGCGGACCTGGACCTGTCCGGGCTGAGCGATGACGAGGTCGCTCACCTGCTCGAGCGGGAACTCGAAGCATTCGATCTGGATGGGGAGAGATGACGACGGAGGAGCACAGCGACCAGTCCGCGCTGCTCGTCCGGGCGCTGCGGCAGCTCCGCGACGTCCGGCAGCGGCTGCGGGAGGCTCAGCACGCCCGGCATGAGCCGATCGCGGTGATTGGCGCCGGTGTGCGCGCCCCCGGTGGGGCCAGCGACCTCGACAGCTTGTGGCGCCTGCTGGCGGCGGGCGAGGACGCGGTGTCGCCGCTGGTCCACGACGTCGACGGGCATCGTGCGCCGGCGGATGCCGGCGCCGGGCCACAGTCCGGGGCCCGGGGCGGCTGGTGGGGCGGGATGCTGGGGGCAGTCGACGGGTTCGACGCCGAGTTCTTTGGCATGACCGCGACCGAAGCCGCCCACTTGGACCCCCAGCAGCGGCTGGTACTGGAGACGGCGTGGGAGTCCATCGAGGACGCCGGGCTGCCCGCCGAGCGGCTGCGCGAGCGTCCGACCGGCGTCTTCCTGGGCCTTTACGGCGCCGACTACCTGAACCTGCAGCTGTCCGGGCAGGCCGAGGTCACCGCGTACACGGCCCCGGGCGGCGCGCACAGCGTCGCCGCGAACCGGCTGTCCTACCTGCTCGATCTGCGGGGACCGAGCCTCGCGGTCGACACGGCGTGCTCGTCGTCGCTGATCGCGGTCCACGTGGCCTGCCGGGCGTTGCGGGCACACGACTGCGACTACGCGCTGGTCGGCGGGGTCAACGTGATCTTGTCCGAGGCCGCGACCAGGATGACCGAGAAGGTGCTGCCACTGGCTCCGGGCGGGCGGTGCCGGACCTTCGACGCCGGCGCCGAGGGGATTGTGCGGGCCGAGGGCTGCGGGATCCTGCTGTTGCAGCGGGCCTGCGACGCCCAGTCCGACGGGCGCGCGGTGCGGGCGTTGATCCGGGGCACGGCCGCCAACCACAACGGCCACGCGAACGGGCTGACGGCACCCAGCCCCCGCGCGCAGGTCGAGCTGATGCGCCGGGCGCTGGCCGACGGTGACGCGGACCCGTCCGACGTGGTGTACGTGGAGGCCCACGGCACCGGCACCCGGCTTGGTGACCCGATTGAGGCCGAGGCCCTGCGGGAGGTCTACGGCCCGGGACAGCGGCCGTGCGCCGTCGGCTCGGTGAAGACCAACTTCGGCCACCAGGAGGCGGCGGCCGGCGTGATGGGGCTCCTGAAGGCGATGTTGGTACTGGAGCGCGGGCAGGTGCCGCCTCACCTGCATCTCACCCGCATCAACCCCGAGATCGACCTGGACGGCACCCGGCTGACCGTACCGACCGCGCCTTGCCCATTGCCGGCGGAGCCGGACGGGCCACGGCCGTTGGCCGCGGTCAGCTCCTTCGGCTTCGGTGGGGCCAACGCCCACGTGGTGCTTGAGGCGCCGCCGGTTGCGGCCCCCGGGCCGAGCCAGCCGCTGGAACCGGCGGACCGGCTGCTGTTGCCGCTGTCCGCCCGCAGCCCCGGGGCGCTGGCCACGCTCGCCAGCCGGTTCGCCGACCGGCTGGCCGCGGCCGGGGACGGCGAGGCCGCCGCGATCTGTGCCTCCGCCGCCGTCGGCCGCACCCACCACAGCCATCGGCTGGCCATCGAGGCCGCTGGTGGGGCCGGGCTGGCCGCCCGGCTGCGCGACGTGCCGGTGGACCGGGTCCGGCCCCGTGACCTGGGCGAGCGCCGGCTCGCGTTCATCGTCTCGGGCCAGGGCTCGCAGTGGCCGGGCATGGGGCGCGGCGTGCTGGCCGCTTACCCGGTGGTGCGGGCCGAGGTCGAGGCCTGCGACCCGCTGATCCGCGGCCTGACCGGGTGGTCGGCGCTGGCCGAGCTGACCGCGCCCGAGGAGCAGGCCCGCTTGCACCGGACCGAGGTCGCCCAGGTCACGATCGGGGTGCTCGCGCTCGGGCTGGCCGCCCAGTGGCGGGCGTGGGGCGTCGAACCGCACGCCGTGGCCGGGCACAGCATGGGCGAGATCATCGCAGCCCGGCTGGCCGGCGCGCTCGAGCGCGACGAGGCGTTGGGCCTGCTGGTGCGCCGAGCCCAGCTGACCGAGCAGGCGGCCCGCGGGGGCCGGATGGCCAGCATCGCGCTGCCCGCGGACGAGGTGCGGCGGATCGTCGCGACCGACGGCGGGCTGGTCTCGGTAGCCGCGGTCAACGCGCCCCGTTCGACCGTTGTGTCCGGCGAGCGGGCGGCGGTCGAACGGGTCACCGACCGCGCGCGGGCCCTCGGTGCCGCGACCCGGCCGCTGCGGGTGGATTACGGCTTCCACAGCCCGTTGCTGGCCGCGGCCGCGGGCGCCCTCACCACCGCGGCACCGGCCGGGCATGACGCTGATGGCCCGGCGCTGTACTCGACCGTCACCGGCAGGCGGATGCGGGGCGGTGACCTCGACGGCGAACACTGGGCCCGCAACCTGGGCGACGCGGTCCGGTTCCAGCCGGCGCTGGAAGCCCTTGCCCGCGACGGCGTGACCGTGTTCGTCGAGCTCGGCGCCCATCCGGTGCTGCTGCACGATATTGGCACCACGCTGGAGGCCATCGGTGCCCCCCACGTTGCCGTGGGCAGTCTGCGCCGCGACCGGCCGGCCCGCGAATCCCTGCACCGCTCGGTGGCCGGCCTCTACCAGGCTGGGCTCGATGTGCGCTGGGACGCTGTGGTGGGGCGACCGGCCCGCCGGGTGAACCTGCCCCTGTACCCCTGGCAGCGCAGGCGGCACTGGCTCGACGTCCACGGTGGCACCCCGCCGGCCGTGGCCGCGTCGGCACCGGCCGCCGTCGCGGGCCAGGATGCGGCCCCGGCCCCGGTCGAGGTCGAGGTCGAGGTCGAGGTCGAGGCGACGATCGCCTACCTCCAGCGGCGCGTCGCCGACGCGCTCGACCTGAGCGACCCCGCCGGGATTGGCCGCGATGCCCAGCTCGAGGAGCTGGCCATGAGCTCCCTGATGATCGTTGAGTTGAAGAACCAGATCGAGCGCGACTTCCTGGTGACAGTGCCGCTGCAGGCGCTGTTGGCGGGGGGCACCGTTGAAGACATCGCCCAGCGGCTGGCCGGCGGCTTCGCGGCCGGTGGGAGCCGGCCCGGAACCGGCAGCGGCCGGGCACCGCTCGGGCGCGGGGCATGAACGTCAGCGTCCCCCGCACCACCGCGTCGCAGATCGTGGCCCGCGCGGTGCCGCATCCGGAGGCGGTGGTGCACCCGGAGGCGATACGGCTGGTGTGTTTCCCCCATGCCGGTGGCGGGCCGACCGCCTACCGCGGCTGGCCCGCCGGGCTAGCCCCCCACATCGAGCTGTGGAACGCGACCATGCCAGGCCGGGGCCGGCGCCGCGACGAACCACCGGCCCGCGGCTGGGACCAGCTGGTGGCCAGCTTCGCGGCGGCGATCGCGGCTGAGACGCCACCACCGTACGCGCTGTTCGGGCACAGCCTCGGCGCGCTGGTCGCGTTCGAGGTGGCGCGTTGCCTGACCGTGGCCGGCGTCCCGCCCACCCACCTGTTCGTCTCGGGACGGGCCGCGCCCGGCCGGCGCGAGCCGTCCGCCGTCCCGCCCACCGACGACGAGCTGATCAGTTACGTCGACCGGTGCTACGGCGGGATCCCAGCCGCCGTGCGGGCGGTACCAGAACTGATGGAACACTTCGTGCCGCTGCTGCGGGCCGACCTCGAACTCGCCGCCAGCTACCAGTTCCAGCCAGGGCCGTCGCTGCCGGTCACGATGACGGCGCTGGCCGGCGATCGTGACCCGGCGGCCCCGGCCGGCGGTGTCTCCGCCTGGGCCGGCCAGGCCGGGGCCGGGTTCGAGACCCATGTGTTCCCGGGCGGCCACTTCTTTCTCCATGACCAGCAACAGGCGGTGCTGCGGCTGGTGCGGCGCCGGTTGACCGCAACGCAGCGAGAGAGGCACCAAGATGACCGAGCGGTTTGATGTGGTTGTCGTGGGAGCGAGGTGCGCCGGTTCGCCGCTGGGCGCGCTGCTTGCCCGCCGCGGCCTGAAGGTGGCCGTCCTGGAGCAGGTGACATTCCCCCGCCCAACCCTGTCGTCGCACGTCATGCAAGCAGACTCACTGGCGTTCCTGAACCGGCTGGGCGTGATCGACCAGGTGCGGGCGACCGGGGCGCCCTTCATGTCCCGGTGCGATGTCCGGCTCGGCGACTTCCGTTTCACGGCCGGCTTTCCGCTCCACCTGGGCGATGTGGGCGGAGCGGCCGCGGTCCGGCGTCACCTGCTCGATCCGATCCTGGCCGGCGCGGCGGCCGACGCCGGGGCGGATGTACGGCTGGGGACCCGGGTGACCGCGCTGGTAACCGAAGGCGGGCGGGTGGTCGGCGTGCGGGCGCTGCGCGACGGCAGTGAGAGCGAGATCCGGGCCGGGCTGGTCGTCGGTGCCGACGGGCGGGACTCGACCGTGGCCCGGATGACCGGCGCCCGCCGTTACAACGTTACTGAGAGTGAGCGAGTCTACTACTGGACCTATTTCGAGGGTGCGAACCTCGGCGCCGCACCGACGTTCGTCTTCCACCGGTGGGGCGACCGGCACATTTTCTCCGGGCCGGCCGACAGCGGGCTCTACCTGGTCGGTGTCTCTCCGCGGGAACACGAGGTCGAGATGTTCCGCCGGGATCTGGCAGGGTCGCTGATGGCCCATGTCAACAGCTGCGCGCCGATCGCGGACACGCTGCGCGATGCCAACCGGGCCACCAAGATCTATGGGATCCTGCGGTTCGAGGGCTACTTCCGGGAGGCGTCCGGGCCTGGTTGGGTCCTGGCCGGCGACGCCGGGCACTTCAAAGACCCGGCCGCCGGGCGTGGCATCGGTGACGCATTCCACCAGGTGGAGACTCTAGCGCCGATGATCGAGTCCGGGCTGGCCACCTCACGGGCCGCGCTCGACTCGGCGATGGGTGACTTCGTGCGCTGGCGGGACAAGCAGTACAGCTCCTACTACTGGATGGCGGCCGACTTCGGCCGGCTCGGAGCGGTGCCGGTCGTGTTGCCGGCGGTCACCCGCCGGCTCTACGACAGCGGGCAGATCAACCGGCTGTTGGAGATGTTCGCGCATCGCGTATCACCGGCGGAGCTGCTCACCCCCGGCCGGCTGGTGGGCGGGGTCGCCGCCGTGCTGGCCGGCGCGTCCGGTCGCCGTGGCCCGGCCGCTCGCGAGATCGCCAGCCTGCTGGCCACCGAGGCCCGGCGCCGCCGGCTCAACAAGCGGCCCGTGTTCGCCGCTACGGCCGCGAACCGGGCCGACCGCCGCCTCCGGTCAGGACAGCCTGATCCCGATGCCCGTCTCGAGTGGGAGCTGACACCATGACCACGCATGATTTCGACGCTGACCACGGGTCTGCCGAGACGGGACCACGGGGCTGCGGCAGTAGGGCCGCGGAGGGAGGCACCCTGGGCTGGGCGTCGGCCGAGGACAACGACGCCAGGCGCCACCCGGACGCCGCGAGCCGGACAGTCCTGTTGCCGGAGCCGCTCAGTTTCGAACAGACCGTGCCCCGGGCAATCGCTCACCGGCGGGCGGTGGGCGAGGTGTTCGTCACCGACTCCCGTCAGCTCGCCGACGACGACTTCCTCTGCGCCATCCAGCTCCCGCGCGGCCACAGCCTGTGGGCGGACCGCGCCCGCGGTTTCCACGACCCGTTCGCGGCCGCCGAGGGCGCCCGCCAGAGCGCCTTCGTCGTGTTACACCGCTACCTCGGCGTCCCGGTCGGGCTGCCGTTCAGCATGCAACGCTTCGCCTTCGAGGTGCTCGACCTGGCCGCTTTCCAGGACGACGAGCGGTGGCCGCTGGCGGCGGTGCTGCGCTACCGGATCACAAACCTCCAGCTGCGCGGCGGTGAGCTGGGCAGCCTCACCCTGACCGCCGAGCTGGCGGTCGACGGGGCCCCGGCCATGACCGTCAGCGGGGATGCCGTGTTCATGTCCCGCGACGACTACGAGGCGCTGCGGGCCTTCCAGCGGGCCCGCAAGCCGATCGAACCGGGGCGGATCCCGCCGCCGGCAGCGCCGATCGACCCGGCCGAGGTCGGCCGCCGCGATGTGCGCAACGTGGTGATCGGGGAACCGCTGGAGGGGGCTGGGGACTCGGGCGTCATCCGCCACCCGGTAGTGATCGACCGGAGCCACCCGGCGTTTTTCGACCACGACTACGACCACGTGCCCGGCCCCTTCCTGGTCGAGGGTTTCCGGCAGGCCGCGATCGTGGCCGCCCTGCGCGCGGGCCTGGTCGCTTCCCCGTCGGTGGCGATGGCCGGGCTGCTGGTCGACTTCGCCGGCTTCGGTGAGTTCGAGGCGCCGCTGGCGCTGTCGGCGGTGGCCGGACCGGTGTCGGCTGGCGGCTGCGTGCCGGTCGAGGTGACGCTGGAGCAGTTCGACGAGCGGATCGCGCACGGGCGAGTGGACCTGCGCCCGTTCCCGGGCCCCGTGACGGGGGCGCCATGACCATGGCCGGCAGCCGCATGGTGGGCGGCCAGCGCGGCATGCCGCTGTCATCGGGAGCCGGGCAATGCTCAAAAAATGATCAGGCCACGTGGCCGACATGGCGGCCGAGCCGCCGGCGGCACGCGGCGCCCGTCATGCTCTATTATGTCGGCACAGACATGTGGGAAAAGACATCTGGACGGGCCTGCGGTAACAGAGCAGCGGTGAAGGGGGCGGTATGGATCTCGGCCTGCGAGGGAAACGCGCGCTGGTGACCGGCGCGTCCAAAGGCATCGGCGCGACCACGGCCGAGGTGCTGGCCCAGGAGGGCTGCGACCTGCGCTTGGCCGCACGCAGCGAGAATGTCCTGAGGGAGGTGGCGGCGAAGATCCGGGCCAACTACGGCGTCGACGTGGCTGTCCACCCCGCCGACCTGCGTGCGGCCGAGGACATCGCCCGGCTCGCCGAGGCGTCGGCCGATATCGACATCCTGGTCAACAATGCTGGTGACATCCCCGGTGGTTCGCTGGAGAACCTCGACGAAACGGCCTGGCGATACGGCTGGGAACTGAAGGTGTTCGGCTACATCAACCTGACCCGCCTGGTCTACGCACGGATGAAGGCGCGCGGCGGCGGGGTGATCGTGAATGCCATCGGAGCGTCGGGGGAGCGGCACGACCCCGACTACATCGCCGGCAGCACCGCGAACGCCGCGCTGATGGCCTTCACCCGAGCGCTGGGCGGTCGCGGGCCCCGGGACAACATCCGGGTCGTCGCGGTGAACCCGGGCCCGGTGGCCACCGAACGGATCACGACGCTGATGAAAGCGGTGGCGCACAGCCGGTTCGGTGACGAGTCCCGGATCGCCGAAATCATGGCCGACTTCCCGCTCGGGCGCTGCGCGACCACCCGGGAGATCGCCGACGCGATTGCCTTCCTGGCTTCGGAGCGCTCCGGGTACACCAGCGGGACCGTCCTCACGGTGGACGGGGGTTTGTCCGCCCGGGGGTGAGCGAGCAGGCCGGTCAGTCACCGTCTGGTCAGGCCACTTCGACATCGAGTGACATCGAAGCGATGATGTCGGCCAGTTTGTTCAGTGTCTCGGGATTGCGAAGGATCTGGATAACGACACTGAGTCGTGGATCATCGGCGATATGTAGTCGGACGTAATCGGCGGTGAACGTCCCGGCTGCCGGGTGGTGCCAGTTCAACGACCCGGAGCGGAACGTTTCCAGCCGCCGGGTAGCCCAGGCCTGGCGAAACTCCGGGCTGGCCGCTTCGATCCGCCGGATGAGGTACTGAAATTCCGGGTCATCGATGGCATCGGCGCTCTCCGACCGCAGCATCGCGGTGAGCCGGCTGACCTGCCCCTGCCAGTCGGGAATCAGTTCGTGCATCCATGGGTCGGTGCACATCAGCCACACAATGTTGCGGTCCTCCGGCGGCAACATGTCAAGGTGCGGTAGCAGCGCGACCACCCCCTTGTTCCAGGAGAGCAGATCGAGGCGCCGATTAATGATATACGCCGGGTTCGGTTCGAGCCGGCGCAGCAGCCGGTCGTAGGCAGGGGAAATCTTCAACGGGGCTGGCGAGCCGGAGAGCGGCTTCTCACCGGCAAGCTTGAACAGATGCATCGTTTCAGCCGCGGACAGGTCGAGCGCCCGTGCGATGGAATCAAGGACTTGCCGAGATGCACGCACCGGACGGCCCTGCTCCAACCAGGTGTACCATGTTGTGCTCACGCCAGCACGCTCCGCCACCTCTTCTCGGCGCAATCCTGGGGTTCTCCGGCGTCCCCGCGGCGCGATGCCCATTTGATTGGGGCTCCGACTTTCTCGACGATTCCTCAAGAATTTCCCGAGTTCCCGGTTCGCCGCTCCGCTCACAGTAGTTCCTCCCAAGGGGTCCCGCCTCAGCCAGCTGCCGCACTATCAATACCGACTTTTAGCACATGACACCAAAAAGGGTGCACTATGTCTACCTGGTGACAGGATTTCGATAGGGGCCGCCTACGGGCCGCTGCCCAGATCCGCGTGAGCGGAACTCGCGCGCTGGGCTCCCGCCTCGGGTCCTGGCGTTGGACGCGCATCAGGGAACAGCCGTCCCACAATAACGCCGCCGCTGACGAGCAACCGGTTACTGACCTGCGAAAACAGCAGCACCGCAGGTCAGGATAGGTGTCACATAGGTGCCACAGGAGAAGATCTTGTTCTTCCTTCAGGAGGAGCGACCAGGAGGAGCGACCGGCAATAGGGGCGCGGACCACGGAGCGGGGCTGGAGCGCCTGCCTCGCGAGCCGAAGGAGGACGCGCCGGAGGTGGTGGGTGGCGACCGACGAGCCGTCGGGTATCCGCGCATCGCGCGGCAATGGATGGAGAGCATGGATGGGCAGCGATGACGCGGGACGCCTGCCCCCGCCCCGCGATAACCTCGGCAATGTCGCGTCCCCTACGGCGTGTTTTCGACACGTGCCCTGGTCCCGGGCGCTCTGAGCGGCCGGGACGGCTATCTGTTCAGCAGGCTGCCAATGGCCACCCGCAGTACCTCGGGGAACAGCCGCTGGCCGATGGCCACCGGCCGCGCGATACCTGGGAAGATCCAGAAACGCCCTTTGTCGAGGCCGCGTTCGATCGCGTCGACGGCAGCGGCCGGTGTCATCATAGTGCGCTGCGAGACTGCTCGGGCCGCGGGCATGTCGTCGAGCATCGGGGTTGCCACCGCCGGTGGACAGACACAGCTCACCCGCACACCAGTCCCGCGAAGTTCATGCCGTAGCGTCTGAGCGTAAATGACCAACGCCGACTTTGTCGCACCATAGGGACCGTGTTGCGGCACCGGCAACCAGCCGAGAATCGACGAGAAAAGGACGAGCCGGCCCGATCCCCGCGCGAGATAGCCGGGTAGCGCGGCCGTCACCGCGTTGACTGTGCCCTGGTAGTTCACCGCCATGATCTTCGCGTGCACCGCGGCCGGGGTCTCAGCGATCTTGCCTGTGTACCCGATCCCGGCGGCCGTCACGAGCAGGGTGTGGTGCTGCGAGGTCACGACGTCGGCCATGGCGTCCGCATCGGTGACATCGATGGTGTGCGTCGTCACCTTTCCGGGCCCAGCGTCGTGGAGGACCTTGAGACCGGCTTCGTCCCGATCAACCGCGATAACGTCTGTGCCCTGCCGCACCAGCCGGAGGGCGAGGAGCTGTCCCATTCCGCTTCCAGCGCCGGTCACCAAGGCTCGACGGACGTCGTTCTTCGCTGTCATCGCTCATGCACCAGGTTTCTCGAGAGCCCAGCGCGCGGATCGAAAAAACCCCTGATGAGGCACCGCTCGCGCACGGTACGGTATTACGCCGCCCGCCTGAAGTCGAGTAGCCCCGCGGGGAGCCGGCGCGAACGAAAAACGGGCCCGGACAAGAAACGACGACACACCGACGGGGCCGTTTTTCCGGGTTTACCACAGACCGCCGCGGCGCGCCCGGCCCCCCAGCCGGAAGATCGATTGTGCGGGTACGCCCGGCCCGGTCCGAGAGCCGGAAGCAGGCGGCCGCTTGGGAGAGACCGGCCGTGGCCGGTCTCTCCCAAGGCTTCGCGAGAGCCTCCCGGTGAACCCGGGCCGGCCGCTCTGTCGAGATACCTGAGGCTATACCTGATATACACAGCGCTGGCGCTGGCGGATCTGACAGACGCCGTGGACGGCGCGAGGGACTCTCGCCGCGTCCTCTCCGGTCGCTAGGCCTTTCCGGTCGCTAGGCCTTTCCGGCCCAGCAGTGCTTCGACGCGTACCAGGGGCTCGTGCCCTGCTGCGCGTACAGTATCCGCGCACGCATCCACTGTTCGGACACACTGGCGTTCTGCGGCAGGCCAGAGCCACCGACAGCGTGCCACGTGCTAGGCAGGAACTGGAACAGTCCGCCGGCACCGATCGAGTTGACAACCTTCGGGTTGCCGCCGGATTCACACTGTGCAATGGCGGCCAGCACACCGTCGTTGGACGGTGCCGCACTCGCTGGCTGGGACAGCGCGACGCTGCCGCCGCCGATGGCGGCGACGAGTGCCGGTACAGCGATCAGTACCCGAGCACGCGCCTTGATTCGACTGATTCCACGAGCGCCAGAACGTACATGGGACATATTGTGTTGATGTCCTTCCCCACGCCTGCGAGGTGAGCTGTCGGATTCGGGCTGGGACTGCCCGGCCGCGCTATGCGGCTTCACCCCGAGAACGCCTGGCTTCGGCGTCCGGAAATGGTTCCCCCGTTCCTGCCACCGTATTGGTTGTCATCGGACGGGGGCAGGACTCGGCGTGCCATCCGATGCGCGCCTTCCCCTCGAAGGCACGGCGAGGACCATACGTGCCATGACCGCCCAGCAGGCAAGGCTCCGTGAAGAGGCACACAGTCCACAGCCGATGTTGCTAACCATCACGGCTGCCGGTAACGTGCGCGCACCCGCGCTTATCCATAGTTGGCCCTGGCCGGCTGGCGCAATTGTGCCGGGGCCGCCACCCAGCCAAAAAAACTGCCCCGCGCGGTAGGTGGGCAGGCGGGTCGGCTGCGTGGTTGTTCGCCGACGGTTGTTCGTCCGCCGTACGATGCCGCGGGGATCCTGCGCATCAACAGTGCCGTGTATGGTGTGGGCAATATGGCTGTCCGAACGCTGATGATCCTGGGCTCTCCGTGCGCGGGAGCCGCTTTCTGGGCGGCTGGCGGTTCTCGCCATATCGCGGTCCAGGCCTGTTGTGCGGCAGGAGCTACCGGCCTGGACCGCGATGAACGGCGCGGTTTCAGCCCATGGCACGACGGCGGCGACGGCGCACGATCCTGCGGGCGCCGATCGCCACCACGAACGCGATGATCGCGGACGCGGTGGGGACAGACGACGGGGGAACAGCTATCCCGCCTTCGCCCGCGGAGACAGCGCCCTTGGGCACCGGCATCGTTGTGGCCGACGGCCCTGGCGCGGATATAGCGGTGGCGGCAGTACCGTTGTTGGTGTCGGTGTCGGACACAACCTGATAGCGGGTCAGCATGCCGGCGGTGATGTGCTCGTTCACGTGGCAGTGGAAAAGCCAGATGCCGACGTCGTCAGGCACCATGTCGGCCACGGCCATGGTGCCGGGGAGCAGCGGAACGGTGTCCATACGCATGCCGCCCACGATCGCGTCGTTACCGTGCCAGTGCGGCGTGTGCATATCCGCCTCGCCGCCCATGCTCATCAGGTACCACCGGACGTGCGCACCCTTTTTCATAGTGATCATCGGCTCGTTGCCAAAGACGTAGCCGTTGATGGCATGCCGCATGTTGGAACGCTCGAAATCAGCATCGTTCAGCGCCGGGTACGGCGGCTTGGCAAAACGGCGGAGATTCTCCTGAAGATACGGGCTCCAATTCTCGTTGACGATCGAGAACAGCGCGAAGATCTCGCGGTCGACGTCGACGGGGCTACCGTCTGGCCGCGCCTTCCCTTTTCCGGTGACAACCATCGGGCCGGTGAGCCCGGCATAGGTGTCGGTGACCTCGTTGGTATGGGAGTGGTACATCCACATGACCGAGCTGCCGTCGTGCGGGCCCGGACCCGCTCGATCGGGCACCAGCCAGGTGTACGTGTGCGTGCCTCCGGTGGGTACGGCGTCGTCGAGCTTGTCCACCCCGGAGGTGTTGTCCGCGTACGGCGTGCCCTCGTTCGCCTTGGTGTAGAAGACGCCGTGCGGGTGCACGCTGTCAGAAATCCGGCAGGCGTTGCGGAACACGACTTTGATGGTGTCGCCGACCTCGGCGCGGATCACCGGGCCCAAAAAGCCCAGATACGCATCCTGCGGGAGGCGCGGCGCCAGACCGCTGAAGCTGGCGTCGGTGTAACCACGGTAGAGACACTTGAGGTAACTCGTCCCGATCCGGCCGGGCCCGGACTGGACGTATGTCCTTGCTATCGGGTCGAATGCCTGGCCGGTGATAGCATCGCGTCCCTCGGGGGCGTAGTTCCAGACCACCTCGTCAGCACCGATGTAATAGGTGCGCACTCGACCGGTCGGGTGGAACTCCTGGCCGGCGGCGTCGTTCCAGTAGGATGATCGTTCTCCCGTCGCGCCCGTGCCGCCGGCCGCGGTCGCGGGCCCGATCGCGGCGGGCCCGAGGGCAAGCACAAGCGCGCTCCCGACCACCGCTCTGACGCACATCCGCTGCCTGGCACGAACGGTCGTCTCCGCGGACCGTGACGACGACTGCCTCCTTACGCGTACCCGGCTGGCGGTCCGGCCGCCGATACCTGTGCGCCGCATGGCGCGCAACTTATCAATCACGGAGCGTGACAGTAACCCTCCGTGACTTCCCCTGCATAGTGAGAGTCCACAATCCGCCAAAGGATGTGGAAGATGGCACTACGCACGCGCACCGGTCGGGCAGCCGGTCGGCGACACACGCTGGACGGGGCGGGCAGGAGCTTTCAGGCTGCTCGTGGACCGGGTCGCGGATCGCCCGGCCGTGTTGGCAGCCGCATCGGACGCCCTGCCGCCGGAGCCTGCCAGCGGGCTGGCGTTCTCACGCTATCGTGAGCGGATGGGCCTCACCAGTGGACGATCCGCAGGCGCCCGCCCAGCGCCTGCTGTGCGCGTAGCGCGAGCCTCCCGTCAGGATTGACCAGCACCGCATGGTTGGCGGCGGCCAGCATGGGCAGGTCCGCCAGCGAGTCGCTGTAGGCGTGCTCCCACGGCGGCTCGATCCCGTGGGCGGCGAGCTGACGCGGTTTACGCGCTCCATGGTTGTGCAGGCTGCCCCGAGTAACACCGAATCGGCCCCAGACCAGCTGCGAGGAAATCAGTTCCACCTCGCCCAGGCCCAGCGTGTCGAGGAGCGTACGGGCAAGTTCTCGTTCACATGCTGTCACGATCACTACCCGATCGCCCGCGTCGAGGTGGCGGCGCAGTGTGGCGATGCCCTCGGGTATCGCCACGTCCCGTTCGGCCGGGAGCTCCCGGCCGAACGCCTCGGCTCGCGCACGGAACCGGGCGGCATCCAAGCCCAGCAACGCCAGCCGCATTATCATCCGTACCGCGATCGCGCGCAGCGGGCGTACCGCCAGCAGGGGCGTCACCGGCATGACCAGGGCCGCGCGCCATCGGGACCGCGACAGGTGCCGGCGCAGCAGCCGGGTGAACGTGTCACCACGCACCAGCACACCGTCCAGATCGAACAACGCGACCCCGGCGGTCGCGCGTTCAGGCGTCTCGCTCATGCGTGCATCCTTGTCGTGTTCGACGGCGGCCCGCGGAATACAGAATCTGGAACGGACGGACGGTGAGCACAAGCATGACCGAGGGCACAGCAGTCAACCAGACCGATCCGGTGACATGCGCATACCCTGGGTGCACGCATCCGCCGAGTGCTCCGGTCGGGCCCGGCCGGCCACCCGCGTACTGCGACGATTCCGCGCACAACCGGTTGTCGGCCTACCGCCGGCGGCGCGAGCTGTCGGCCGCGCCCGCGGCCGGCCCGGCAACCAGCCCGGCGCCGCTCTCCGGCGGGGCACGCG
>NZ_CAKJTO010000107.1:0-15105 GCF_917627405.1 Protofrankia sp. Cj5 | reverse complement strand
AACAAGCTTGCTGATCTTACTGTGAGATTGGGAGATACTGATGAGGCTCGTGGGTATTACGAACAAGATCTGGCGATTGCCCTGCGCCTGGCCGAGGCCGATCCGGTGAACGCCGGTAAGCAACGGGACGTCATGATTTCACTTCGCCAGCTTGGTGGGCTTCTCTCTGGCATGGGCGAACACGAGCGTGGCCAGGTGATGCTGAGCGAGGCGGTGGAGATCGCACGGCGCATCGGTATCGATCTCGATGTCGGCCTTGGGGTCGACCCTTCACAAAACGTGAACCATAATGATCGGTCGGGCCGCCGTCGACGGCGTTGGCCGTTCGGGCGACGTGGCGAACAATGATCAGCATGACGGCCGGGCGGATACGGACGCCCGGTGCGGCCACGCCTGAGAACGGCGGCGGCCCTCCGGCTCGGCCCTGTCGGGGGGCTGAGGCATCCATCGCATAATTCGAACATATGTTCATGATAGCCGCTTGGGGTGACATTTCCACCCCGTCCAGCGACCATAAAGTAGGGGCTCTTCCCGGAGGCGACCGGTTGACGCTGGAAGATCCAGAGTGCTTCTGGTGGCCCAGCGGGTCGATCCAGGCAGCATCAGATGACAGATGCCTCTTTGCAGGGAACACTCATTCGCGGTGGAAGTGCTGGTCAAGGCCTGTTTCGCCCCGGATATGAGGAGTCGTGGTGGATCCCGAGCTCGCCACCGTGGTGTCGTTGCCGCCGAAAGTGACATGTGAGGACTGGGTGGTCCCCGGCCCACTGGGATCGCCTGATGTCACGGTCCGCATCTACCGGCCAAACGAGTCCGGTGAGCCGTGGCCGGCCATGTTGTGGATCAACGGCGGTGGCATCGATGGCGACGGTTGCGCCGGGGGCGACGCGGGGGCGACGCATCCGAACGCGGCGTGGATCTGTGCCGAAGCCAAGGTCATAGTGGTGTCACCGGAGTATCGACTGGCTCCGGAGAACCCGTTCCCGGCGGGGCTTGAGGACTGCTACGCCACCCTGCGGTGGCTGGTTGAGCACGCGGAGGTCCTCGGTGTCGACCGCGGCAGGGTAGCCGTCGGCGGCGCGAGCGCCGGCGGGGGGCTCGCGGCAGGGCTCGCGTTGCTCGCCCGAGATCGTGGCGGCCCCTCCCTGTGCTATCAGCTCCTGGCAGCGCCCGAACTGGACGACCGGCTGGCCACTCCATCCATGATCGATTTTGCTGACACGCCCTTGTGGAGCCGGCCGAACGCCGTGCGGAGCTGGCAGCGTTACCTGGGCCGCTCCGATGACGCCACGCCTGGTGGCGCCAAACCCGGCGATGTCACGCTCGGTGACGCCGCGTTCGGTGACGACGTGTCGCCGTACGCGGCGCCGGCCCGAGCCACCGACCTCGTCGGCCTGCCCCCCGCGTACGTCTCGGCCGCCGAGTTCGACCCGCTGCGCGACGAGGGGATCGACTACGCCCTGGCGCTGCTGCGGGCGGGCGTCTCGGTCGAGCTGCACCAGTTCCCGGGGACGTTCCACGGGGCGAGCCTGGAGCGTTCCGCGGCCGTCTTCAAGCGCCAGGCGCGGGAGATCCATGACGTCCTGCGCCGTGCGCTGTACCCCGCTCCGCAGCCCGCGCAAATCTGATCGTATTTTTTCAGGGCGTTACGGTGGGTGTCGCGTGTGCCGTCAGTCCGCCGGGATCTCCTCCCACCACTGGCACCACCAGTCGCCGCCGACCAGGATGCGCAGCTTCGGGTGCCAGCAGTAGGTGATGTCCCTGTCGGTGTCAAGGTAGTACAGACAGTTGTCGCACCGCTCGCTGCCGTTGGGCTTGCCGCGCAGGATCGCGTCCTCGGCGAGATGGCCGAGCTGCACGCTCAGCTCCTCGTCGATGGGCTTCGGTTCCGGCGCGCCGACATCGTAGACGGGTGTGGTCTCGCTCACCTGGCTCCTCCCTGGCTGAGATCTCCGAACGCGCGGAAAGCCTATCCACGAGGTCCGTGACGTGCGCTGGGACACATGTGACCGGAGGTTGCCTGTAACGTCAACGGGTGCGTATCGCCAGGTTCACCGACGGGACGGAACCGGCCTTCGGGGTGGTCGAGGGAGAGGTGGAGCGGGGCGAGGCCACGGTGGCCACGATCACCCCCCATCCCTTCGGCGCGTTCAGCTTCACCGGCGCGCGGCACCCGCTCGGCGGCGTGCGGTTACTCGCGCCGGTGCTTCCCAGCAAAGTGCTGTGTGTCGGCAAGAACTACGCCGACCACGTCCGGGAGATGGGCGATACCGCCCCGGCGAACCCGCTGCTTTTCCTGAAACCGTCGACGAGCGTGATCGGTCCGGGCGACCCGATCGTGCTTCCTCCTGACAGCGATCATGTCGACTACGAGGGTGAGCTCGCGATCGTCATCGGGCGGCTGTGCCGGGACGTCCCGGTGGCGCGGGCGCTGGAGGTCGTTCTCGGTTACACCTGTGCCAACGACGTCAGCGCACGCGACCAGCAGCGGGCCGACGGCCAGTGGACCCGGGCCAAGGGGCACGACACCTTCTGCCCGGTCGGGCCATGGATCGAGACCGATCTCGACCCGTCCGACGTGGCTGTCCGCACGACTCTCGACGGCGAGCTCCGGCAGGACGCCCGGACGAAGTCGCTGCTGCACGATGTCGCGTCGCTCATCGCGTACATGTCCGCGGCGATGACCCTGCTGCCCGGTGACCTCCTGCTGACCGGAACGCCGGCCGGGGTAGGCCCGATGAGCCCCGGGCAGACCGTGGCCGTCACGCTGGAGGGGATCGGCACCCTCACCAACCCGGTCACCTCCCGCTGATCCAGATAATTGATCATATCCGGACCTGCCGGTGACCTGCCGGTGGGCGGCTCGCGGCAGGTCACCGGCAGCCTCCCCGGCTGGATGCGGTACAGTAGGGCTCGCCCGCAAGGGCGACCTTGGGGTATGGGGTAATTGGCAGCCCAACGGATTCTGGTTCCGTTAGTCTAGGTTCGAGTCCTGGTACCCCAGCGTCAGGCTTGCTGCGCTGCGAAGTATAGTGTGCCTGAAGTGAGAACAGTTGGCCCCGTCGTCTAGTGGCCTAGGACGCCGCCCTCTCAAGGCGGTAGCGCCGGTTCGAATCCGGTCGGGGCTACAGGCAAGACCACTGGTAAAGGGCTGGTGACCTGGGCAGACCAGGGCACCAGCCCTTCGTCGTCTGTCCGGCTGTCACCGGTCGGGGACGGTGTTCTACGGCCGTCTCCCCGAAGCGGCCCCGAAGTCCCGAGGCGGCGTGTGTCCGGTCAGCGCAAAGGGTCCCAGGATCAACAGCTCCTGGGACCCTTTGCGCTGTTCTTGGCGCGGCTGGCGGTACTGCCGGTCGCTCCTACCGACCCACGGTCATCAAACAACCGTCAGCCGAGGCATCGACGCGGGGTGACGCGCCATGGCGCACTCCCGACACCCGCAGGAGCTCGGGTCGTGTCCGTGCACGATTCCGGCTGGCTGGTCATTGGTGGTGATGAGCCGCAGCCGCGGGCCGTTGGTCGCGACCGCTTCGTCCGCGCGGACGCCTGGCTCGACGACAGGCGCGAAGGCGGCGGCTGTGCCGGCACAGGCCGGGCTGGCACAGGCCGGGTCGGCGGGGGAGGCGGCGACGGCGGTCAGGGGGGTCGCGGTCAAGGTCACGGGGGGCACGGTGTCCTCCTCCTGGGTGGCCGTCCGAAGGCCACCATGCGGACCATACGGTGCCGAAGCGGCCGCCTGCGGCGCCATGGCCTCGTTGAGCCTGTTACCGGCTGGTAAAGATGGTCTAGTCATGGGTGGGTCTGCTTGCCATGTCACACCATCCTTGCCGGCCATGGTGCGCCTGGCGCCGATCGGTAGAGGATGACCGGGATGTCCTCCGTGGCCCCTGTTCCCGACCGGGCGCGGCGTCGCCATGGCAGTGCGCGCGCCGGCCGGCTCCGCCGTGCCGAGCGGACCTCACCCGGCCATCGACCCGTCGCTGACCTCATCCTTCCCGCCGAGAAGCTCAGCGGGCGGACCTGGGGCTGGATGCCGCATGGGCGCGGCCTGCCCACCGAGGACTGGGTTGCCCGCCACCGGCTGCTGGTCTGGATCCTCGCCGTCCATCTGCCGATCATCGTCGGCTGCGCCGCGTACGGGGAGTTCGGCGTCTGGCAGGGGCTGCTGTCGGCCTGCCCGGCGGCGCTGCTGCTCGGCGCGGCCGTCCTGCCGGGTGTGCGCCGCCTGCGCGCGCTCGCTACCAGCCTCGGCCTGCTGTGCAGCTCCGTGGTGCTGGTCCACATCTTGCGGGGACAGCCCGAACTGCACTTCCACTTCTTCGTGGTCGTGGCGCTGATAGCCCTCTATGAGGATTGGGCGGTCTACCTGCTGGCAATCGCGTTCGTCTTCCTCGCCAACGGCGCCGTTGGCGACCAGGTCATCTCCTACCGCCACGCAGGCTCCCCATGGACCTTCGCCGCGATCAGTGCCGCGTTCATCTGTGCGCTGGCGGGCGCCCAGGTGATCTTCTGGTACTTCAGCGAGCAGTCCCGCCGCCGGGTCGAGCACTATCGGGCGCAGCTCTACGAGGGCCAGCAGAGCCTGATGGCCCGCCTCGAAGAGACCGACCGCATCCGCAGCGATCTTGTCGCTACGGTCTCGCACGAGTTCCGGACGCCGCTGACCGGTATCCGCGGCACTCTGCTCACGATCAAAAGGCGGCGGGACCGGATGTCCGCGGCACAGCTCGACGACATGCTCGACTCGGCCGTCACCTACTCCGACCGGCTGTCCCGGTTGCTGGAGAACATGCTCACCGCGGCAACCGCCACGGGTAACGGTACCGAGGAAAACACGGTCGCGGACCTTCCCGAGGTCGTGAAGGATGTGCTCGCGACACTGGCCTACTCGCCGACCACCGCGGCGAACGTCAGCGTCGACCTACCGCCCCGGCTGCCCGTGCGAATGGCCCGCCAGGCATTGCACCAGGTGGTCGCCAACCTCGTCGACAACGCCCTGGTGCACTCGTGGCCCGGAGCGCCCGTGCGGCTCATCGCCGGTCGGGTCGGCGACGAGGTGGTCCTGCGGGTCCGCAATCCTGGCCCCGATCTTGATCCGGCCACGATCCGGCAGCTTTTCGAGCCGTTCACGCAGCGGGACGGGACAGCGACCCGGGAGACCGACGGCGCCGGTATGGGCCTGTACGTGGTCCGGCGGCTGGTCGAGGTCCACGGCGGACGACTGCGCATGAACTCCGAGGACGGGGAGATCATCGTTGAGGTCGACATGTGGGCCGCGGCGCCCCGGCCGTCCGCTGCCGTGTCCCAGCCCGCACCGAGCGATCAGGCGGGTTTCAGCGGTCGGGCGGCGGCACTCGGTGGCGCTGGCGGCGGCCGGACGGTACTGGACAGCCCGCCCGCGCCGTTGCCCGTGCCGCGCGCCCTGGACGGGGACGCACGACAGGGACTTCGGACCGCGGGGGTCTGGCCGAGCCGGTCACTACCGATCGATCGTTCCATGTGATCAACAGTTGGTTTTTTGTAATCTGAGAGTCACAAATTGTTCCACGCTGTAACTGGTGTCCTCGGGCGGCGACTGGATGACCACGGTGGCGGCATTGATCGATTTCAGGCACTCGTAGGAGTACGAGATATAGGTGAATCCGGTCTGCCGCAGCGTGTTGGTGGCGTCACGTAACATCATTCCCACGACCATGGGCACGGCCGCGCAATCGGCGGCCTGCAGCGTGAGGCTCACCGGAGAGGTCATGGTGAGCCGGCTGCCGGGGGACGGCTCCTGGCTCACCACGTTGTTGATGTTGGGTGACCGGTAGCAGTCATACCGGTATGGGATGTTGGTGAAGCCGGCCTTGCGCAGTGTTGTGGAGGCGTCGGCCAGCAGCATGTTGCGCACGTCCGGTACCGGCATCGTCGGCGGGTCCGCTGGGGAAGGGGGCTCGGCCACAGCGATGGAACCGGCTGCTGCCGTCACCGAGGCGGTCACCGAGGCAGCCACCGAAACCGTCACCGCGGCGCTCGGCACAGATCGCTGCCTGACGGACCGCTGCCCGGCGGGGGCACGGCCATCCCGGCTGAGGCCGGTGGCGAGCAGCCATGAGCCGAGGCCCATGAGCATCACCGCCGCGACACCCGCCACCAGCAGTCCGCCGCCGTGCCTTGTCCGTGTGCCGCGCCCGAGCGGTTCGCGCGGGACATACCGGGAACCCAGCCTCCGCAATTCGGCCTCCGTGCCGCCCGTATTTCCCTTTATCGGGCATATATCCGCTGATTGAGCGGACTTTATGTGGTGCCTGCGGCCGCACGGCTGGGCAGGGCCGCTTTCCGGCACTATAGGTGGACGGAACGTGATGACGGATACCCGCCGCATCCTTGTGGCGCAGCAAGTGGGGTACTCTGCGTCACCCATCACGTGATGGAGGGGAACACGTGTCCGCAAGTGGCAGCGATCACAGCACTGACGGCCAGTTGAGTCCCGCGGACCGCTTGGCGTCCGGCTGGCCCGCCACCTCATGGAACTTGCGCACCGGCACCGGCACCGGCAGGCCCAGCCCGGCGGTGGTGTCGCCATCACGCTGCGGCTGCCCCAGCACGATCTCGCGGTGGCGATCGGTGCGTCCCGGGAGCCGGTCGGCCGCGATCTGAAAAATCTCCGCTCCCGTGGAGTGATCAAAAAAGGGGCGGGATGATCGTCCTTGTGGAGGCTGGCGTGTTGCGCGCGTTCTCCTATGGAGACACAATGTCTCGTCAAATGTGACGGATGGCGTCGAACGGGCACCAGCGGACCACTACGACGGTTAGGGACGACGGCTACGGCAGGCGACAGGCGGCGAAGCCGCTCGCACCATCGTGGCCTGTGCCCACCGCCGATCAGATACCGATCTGATGGCGCGAGCTTCACATCGAGAATCCGCCATTGATGAGGGCCGTGTCCACCGATACGGCCCTGAAGGAGGGCCGTCCCACATGCCGGACGAACCTGTATCGCGCCGCATCATGGTGGCTGACATCGAAAGCTGGAGTTCCCGCGACAGCCACACGCAGAAGAACCTGCGGCAACGGTTGCGTGAGGTGCTCAACCTGGCGTTCGCCGAGTCGGGGCTGCCGTGGCGGGAATGGGCTGACGCCGTGGTCAGCGTGGCTGACCGCGGCGACGGGCTGCTGATTGTGATCCCGCCCAACGTGCCCATCGTCCGGCTGCTCGATCCATTCGTCGACCGGCTCGAGGTGGCGCTGCGGCATGATCGAAGGCTGCACAGCGAACCAGCGCGGATGCGGTTGCGGCTGGCGATCCACGACGGCGAGGTGCTGGCCGAGAGTTCCGGTTGGGCCGGCCATGACGTGATCGAGGCATGCCGCCTGGTCGAGGCCGAGCCCCTGCGGCAGGCGCTGCGCGACGAACCCGAGGCCAATATGGCCGTCATCGTCTCCGAACGGGTGCACCGCGGGGCCGTCCGCGACGGCTACGGGAGCATCCGGCCCGAGACGTTCACCGAGGTCGACGTCGTGGTCAAGACGTTCCGGTCCCGTGCCTGGATTCATCTTCCCGGAATCACAGCCTCCCGGCCGGCGACCGCCGCCCGGGAGAAGCCACCGACAAATGAAGTATGGCGGTTCTACGCCTTCGTGGCCACCGGTGTGATCGCCATCGTATCCATTGTCGCGGCGGTAATCCTTGTCCCTGCCCAAGGCGAGAGCTCGGCGGCAACGGTCCCCAACGCAGCTGGGAACAGGGCCACCGCCCCGGTCGCAGGCCCTGCTACGCAGGCTGCCTTCCACCGTCCTGCGCCACCCTCCCTGCCGGCCAGTAGCAGGACTGACACGCTGCCCCCGGAGCCAGGCCCCGTGGCCACCATGACGAGTCCCGGTCCTCCACGCCGGCCCACCGCCTCGCCGCCAGCGCCTGTAACCACACCGCAGTTGTTCGGCCCCTCCCAAGCAAATGTTGGGCAGTCCTTCCATCTCAGCGGCACCGGCTGGCTGCCATGCCAGGAGAACACCCAGATCAGTTTGGTCTTCGATCACGCGGTCATCTCCCAGCGGGCCACGCTCGACGCCAGCGGCGCCTTCGACCAGCTCATCACGGTCCGAGCCGATGGCGGAATCGGCAGAGACAACTCACCGCGTTACATCTATTTGACTCCGGGGCAGCACAAGATCCAGGCGAAGGCGATCGACGGACAGAACTGTACCCGGGAAAGACCCATCATCACCCTCACGATCACCTGATCGCGGTAGAGACCGTACTTTCGGGCAGCTCCCCGGATGTCGGAGAAGGGATGTTTCACGCGGGCGGGTGGTAGCTCTCGGTTCGAGAGGCAGTTCATCTGCCTTTCCGCCCTGGGCCACGCCGCGCGCAGACCTGGTGACAGCCGTGATCTTTCTGCTCCGCGCGAAGGTACGGCTCATGATGACGGCTGGGCGGATTTCTGCTGTAGGCGCGCGGTCAACAGCTCGGCGGCGGTAACGATGGCGGTGCCGTGGCGGCGGCCGGGGGAGCGGGTCAGGCGCTCGACCGGGCCGGACAACGACAGCGCCGCGACCACCTTGCCGCCGTCACGGACCGGCGCTGACACCGACGCGAGTCCTGGTTCGCGCTCGCCGACACTCTCGGCCCAGCCATGCCGTCGCACCCGTTCCAGCACGGACGCGTCAAATGCCGCCGCGCCGGGAAGGAGCGCACCAACGGGAAGGGCGCTCGCGTCGGCGCCGGTGGCATCGGTGAAGGCCAGCAGCACCTGTGCTCCCGATCCGGCGGTCATCGGCAGCGTGGACCCCACGGGGACGGTGTCACGCAGGCCGCTGGCGCGTTCGGCCGCGGCCACGCACACCCGTACGTCTCGGCGCCGCACGTAGAGCTGGCTGCTCTCGCCGGTGGCGTCGCGCAGCTCCGCCAGGACCGGGGCGGCCGCGTCCACCAGCGCCCAGGGCAGCGGCAGCGCGCCACCGGCGGCCAACCGCGGGCCGGGAACGAAGCGGCCGTGCGGATCCCGCCCGACCAGCCTGTGCACCTCGAGCGCGGCAGCGAGCCGGTGCGCGGTCGCCCGGCTGAGCCCGGTCCGGGTGACCAGTTCACCGAGGGACACCGGGCCCGCCTCCACCGCGCTCAGCACGGCGGCAGCCTTGTCAAGAACACCGACTCCGCTAAGCTGTTCCACAGGCTGATATTGCCATCTCAGATAGTGGGAAGCACGGTATTCGGGATGGTCGCAATCAGTGATTTGCATCGCAACGTTCATCATCGCAACGTTCACCGCCCGGCCGCCACTGCCGGGCGGATCCGAGAAAGCCACCTGAAGGAGTGGGCTATGGGGCGCACACTCGCGGAGAAGGTCTGGGACGCTCACGTCGTCCGGCGTGTCGACGACGAGCCCGACCTGCTCTACATCGACCTGCATCTCGTGCACGAGGTGACCAGCCCGCAGGCCTTCGAGGCGCTCCGGCTCGCCGGCCGGAGCATCCGCCGGCCGGAGCTGACTCTCGCGACCGAGGACCACAACGTCCCGACCACCGACACGCTGCGCCCGATCGCGGACCCGGTGTCGGCGGCCCAAGTCGAGGCCTTGCGCAAGAACTGCGCCGACTTCGGTGTCCGGCTGTACCCGATGAACGACCCGGGCCAGGGAATCGTCCACGTGGTCGGTCCGCAGCTGGGGCTCACCCAGCCGGGTATGACGATCGTCTGTGGAGACAGCCACACAGCTACCCACGGCGCGTTCGGTGCGCTCGCCTTCGGCATCGGCACGAGCCAGGTCGAGCACGTGCTGGCCACCCAGACGCTGCCACAGCACCCGCCGAAGACCATGGCGGTCACGGTGGACGGGCCGCTGCCCGCCGGGGTCACCGCCAAGGACCTGATTCTCGCGATCATCGCTCGGATCGGTACCGGCGGCGGCCAGGGGCATGTGATCGAATACCGTGGTGAGGCCATCCGCGGGCTGTCCATGGAAGGCCGTATGACGGTCTGCAACATGTCCATCGAAGCGGGCGCGCGTGCTGGCATGATCGCTCCCGACGAGGTGACCTTCGCCCATCTTCGGGGCCGCCCGCACGCCCCGGTGGGAGCGGCCTGGGACGCCGCACTCGCCTACTGGCGGACCCTGGCCACCGATGATGATGCGCTGTTCGACCGCGAGGTGGTGCTCGACGCGACCGGGCTGAGCCCGTTCGTCACCTGGGGCACCAACCCCGGGCAGGGCGCGCCGCTGTCGGCCAGGGTTCCCGCCCCGGCCGACTACGCCGATCCAGCTGCCCGCGCCTCGGCTGAGCGGGCACTGGCCTACATGGCGCTCACCCCCGGCACCCCCCTGCGTGACATCACCATCGACACGGTGTTCATCGGGTCCTGCACGAACGGCCGCATCGAGGACCTGCGGGCCGCCGCGGACGTCCTGCGCGGTCGCCGGGTGGCTGACGGGCTGCGGGTGCTGGTCGTCCCCGGTTCGATGGTGGTGAAGGCGCAAGCCGAGGCTGAAGGGCTGGACGAGGTCTTTCGCGCGGCGGGAGCGCAGTGGCGCAGCGCGGGCTGCTCGATGTGCCTGGGAATGAACCCGGACACCCTGCGGCCGGGCGAGCGCAGCGCGTCCACGTCCAACCGCAACTTCGAAGGACGCCAAGGCCCCGGCGGGCGCACTCATCTGGTCTCGCCCGCCGTCGCCGCCGCGACCGCCGTCACCGGGCGGCTGACCGCGCCCGCGGATCTTTGACCGCTGAGCTCCGCGGCGAGCCGGGCAGATGGCTTTCGAAACACGCGCCAATCGCCGACGCGGGCCCAACCACGACACGACGAAAGGGTGCATTCGTGATGGAGGCGTTCACCACGCACACCGGTCGAGCGGTGCCGCTGCGGCGCAGCGACGTCGACACCGACCAGATCATCCCCAGTGACTGGCTCAAGCGCATCGAGCGTACCGGGTTCGGCGCCGGCCTGTTCTCGCAGTGGCGGGCCGATCCGGGCTTCGTTCTGAACGATCCGGCGTACATCGGCGCGACGATCCTGCTCGCTGGCCCGGACTTCGGCACCGGGTCGTCCCGCGAACACGCTGTGTGGGCACTGCAGGACTACGGCTTCAAAGTCGTGATTTCGGCCCGCTTCGCGGACATCTTCCGCGGCAATGCGCTTGGTAACGGCTTGCTACCGGTTGGACTGCCGACGGTGACGATCGAGGCGCTCGCTGATCAGGTCGAAGCCGATCCTGGCGTCCAGATCACCGTTGACCTGGCCACGCGTGAGGTGCGGGCACCCGGGCTCGTCGCGGGTTTTGAGATCGACGACTTCACTCGCTGGCGTCTCATGGAGGGGCTGGACGACGTCGGCCTGACCCTGCGGCGACAGGAGGGCATCGCGGCCTTCGAGGCCGCCCGCCCCGGGTGGCTGCCGGTGACTTCGTAGCGGGCTCCATATCGGCCTCCGGCGGTGCGGATTGAAATGATCAATACGCTGCGGGAGCGGTGATGGTTACTGAATGTTACAAACATGGCTGATCGCGGGATCGTCCACCATCCTCCCGGTGCCGTCAGATGATCTAGAAGAGTCGTTGACGTGCGGGTTTGTGTTGCGCGACACGCGCAGGGGAATTGCCCTAACCGGTGGACATGCCTACGGTGCAGCGCAGTGTGATGCCCGATCTGCTCCCTAACCCCGCGCCCGCGGGGGGCGTCCGGAGGTTGTTGTGAACAAGTCCCAGTTGGTTGATCGTATCGCCCAACAGATCGAGGGCGGGCGATCGAACGCGACCAAAGCCGTCGATGCCGTGTTCGAGGCAATTCAGGAAGCCGTGTCCGCTGGTGAGAAGGTCACCATCACCGGGTTCGGCGTCTTCGAGCGTGTCGAGCGGGCCGCCCGTACCGGCCGCAACCCGGCCACAGGAGAGCCGGTACAGGTCGCGGCCTCGGTCGTGCCGAAGTTCAGGCCGGGTTCGGAGTTCAAGGCCAGCGTGTCCGCGAGCGAGGAGTAAGTAACTCGTAGGCGGGTGCCGACCGTGGGTCCGCCAGGGCACTCACGGTCGGCGCGGTGCTGGCGCGGTGCTGGCGCGGTGCTGGCGCGGTGCTGGCGCGGTGCTGGCGCGGTGCTGGCCGTCGGCACACGTGCCGGTCAGTTGTGCGCCAGGCGTAGGGACGGGCTCATCAGGTCGGTCTGATAGTCCGACAGCGGTTCGCCGTCCGGGCTGGTCGACTGTCGATACCAGGTCCCGTCCGGGCGCAGGATCCAGGCTGCCACGCTTTCGGAGAAGGCGTGGTCGAGCATGGCCCGGAGCGGTTGCTGAAACGGCCGGCCCACCCGCACCAGCGCCTCGATGCGACGGTCGAGGTTGCGATGCATCATGTCCGCGCTGCCGATCCAGCACTCCTGGAGCGAGGTGAACTCCAGGACCCGGCTGTGCTCCAGGAAGCGGCCCAGGATCGATCGGACGTGGACGGTTTCGGACAGGCCCGGGATGCCGGGCCGTAGCCCACAGATCCCCCGGACGAAGCACTTCACCGGCACACCGTCGCGTGACGCCCGGTAGAGCGCATCGATGATCTCTTCGTCGACAAGGCTGTTGACCTTGATGCGGATCCCGGACGTCTGGCCTTGGCGGGCCGCCTCGGCTTCCCGCTCGATACGTTCGATGATGCCGTCCCGCATGTGCTGGGGCGCCACCAGCAGTGAGCGGTACTCGGTCTGGCGGCTGTAGCCGGTCAGCACGTTGAACAGGTCGGTGAGGTCGGCGCCGACGTCGGGGTCGGCGGTGAGCAGGCCGAGGTCCTCGTACAGCCGTGCCGTCTTCGGGTTGTAGTTGCCGGTGCCGACGTGGCAGTACCGGCGCAGCCCGCCGCGTTCCTGACGGACCACCAGACAGGTCTTGCAGTGTGTTTTCAGGCCGATCAGTCCGTACACGACATGACAGCCGGCCCTCTCCAGCTCTCGTGCCCACCGGATGTTCGCGGTCTCGTCGAACCTGGCCTTGATCTCCACCAGGACGACGACCTGTTTGCCTGCCTCGGCCGCGCTGACCAGCGCGTCGACGATGGGGGAGTCACCCGACGTCCGGTAGAGCGTCTGCTTGATCGCAAGGACATGCGGGTCGGCCGCGGCCTGTTCGATGAAGCGCTGTACCGAGGTGGTGAACGAGTCGTAGGGATGGTGGATGAGCACGTCACCCTCACGCAGCGCCGCGAAGAAATCGGTCTGCTCTCCCTCGGAGGCGGCGAGCCGCGGGTGGGTCCGCCGCACGTGCGGGATGTCTTTCAGCTCGGGACGGTCGAGGTCGTAGAGCGCCCACAGGACCGACAGGTCGATGAGCCCGTGAACCCGCATGACCTCGCGGTTGGTGACCTCCAGCTCCCGCATGAGCAGGTCCAGCAGGTCGTCGTCGATGTCGTCGGCGACCTCAAGACGTACGGCCGGGCCGAACCGTCTGCGCGCCAGCTCGCGCTCGAGCGCCTGTAGCAGGTCCTCGGCCTCGTCCTCCTCGACTTCGAGATCGGCGTTGCGCGTCACCCGGAACAGGTGCGCGTCCACCACCTCCATACCGGGGAAGAGCTGCGAGAGGTGGGCGGCGATCACCTCTTCCAGCGGGATGAAGCAGACCGTGTGGTCGTCGGACTCCGCTCCTCGCGGGCCGAGCTGCCTGCCGCCGTGCGGCGCGCCGTCCGGGGCGACGCGGATCAGCCGCGGTACGTTCTGCGGGACCTTCACCCGCGCGAACCGCTCGTTGTCCCCGCCTGGGCTGCGTACCGTGACCGCGAGGTTGAGCGACAACCCGCTGATGTAGGGGAACGGGTGCGCCGGGTCGACCGCGAGCGGGGTCAGCACGGGGAAGACCTGCTCGTTGAAGTACCGGTGCAGGCGCTCCTTCTGGACCTCGGTCAGATCGTTCCACAGCCGGGTCGTGATGCCGGTCTCCGCCAGCGCGGGTGCCACCACCTCGCTGAAGCACCGGGAGTGACGTTCGTAGAGCTCGGCCGCTGACGTGCTGATCAGCTCGAGCTGCTCGCGGGAGGTGAGGCCGTCAGCGGAGAGCGCGGCGAGGCGGGTCGCTTCGCGGCGCATCAGGCCCGCGACCCGGACCATGTAGAACTCGTCCAGGTTGCTGGCGAAGATGGCCAGAAACTTGGCCCGCTCGAGCAGCGGGGTGGCCGGATCCTCGGCGAGTGCCAACACACGGGCGTTGAAGTCCAACCAGGACTTCTCACGGTTGATGAAACGGTCGTTGGGAAGGTCGGACGGGATCAGCGGCCGGGGTGCTTCCAGTGGCTCAAGCAGTGCGCTCCGTGGTTTGCGCTGCGGCTGTTCGGATCGGTTCACCACCAGCTCGGTCATGCCCTCGATGGTGCCAGTCTCCGGTCATGGCGGCAGATGTGAGCAGCGACAGGGACCGGTACGACACGTCCGGGACGACCTGTCGGTGAACATCACGTGTAACGGTCACGAAATGCCTCTGGCTGGATGCCGCAGCATGGCGGAAACATCCGGACAGCCGGTGCGTGTGAATCTAGAGCCAGCGGGCATTGCGGCGAGGTTGGTTACTCACCGTATCCGTCGGCGGTTCAGCCACGCCTGCGGCGCTCCGGCCCGGCAGCCGGTGCACAGGCTCGTCATGGTTCCGCCGTACAGACATGGCGACCAGGTATTACAGGCGTATCACCGCACTGTGTCGGAGCCGGCGGGCATAGCTGCCCGGGAGCGCACCGTCGGCGGCGTACCGGCCACGATGGTGAGACGCGACACGGTTGTACCGCGGCTCGCCCGGGACGTGTCTGGTGCGGGCGCCGCGCACACCCGCATCGAGCCGAACCAGCCCGCCGGGGCTTCAGCTGGCCTGGGCGGGCGGACCGGGCCCGGCCAGGGAGCGGCTGGTTTCACGGTTTCAGGATGTCGTGTGTCCGCGGGCCGACGCCGAGGCTCATTGCTTCCCGCAGGTCCGCGAGCGTGTCCACATCACGTCGCAGACCGGGTACGGACCGGCCGAGCGACCCGGTCAGATCCCGGGCTCCTGAACTGATGTGCGCCGCCCGGCTTGCCGGGCCGAAGCGGGGCGCGAGCGGCGTTCCGGGCGCGGCGGCGAGCATGACCGTACCGGTGCCGTCCGCATCCGCGACCATGGCCCGACCGCGGGCCGGCGC
>NZ_CAKJTO010000106.1:8667-15960 GCF_917627405.1 Protofrankia sp. Cj5 | reverse complement strand
TCTCATGGGCCGTTGGTAGCGTGCTGCGGTGGTCGTGTCCGCTCCCCGCACAATTGGGCTCGTCACGCTCACAGCCAGCCAGGCCGGCGATCTGTGGAATTGGACGCTCGCCCGGCAGGGGCTTCATCCCGATCATCGGTTGCCGTCCGTCGCCGAGATCGCCCACGCCGGGCTAGGGATTCACGCTGCCCGGCTACCTACCCCGGTCGCAACAGTGCTTGCCCGCGCGACCAGCCGGCAGGCCGCGACTGCCCTGTTCGCGCATCAGGATGGGCTGACCACACTGCGGTGTATGCGCAAGACGCTGCACCTGCTCCCACTCGATCTGGCGGCCGTCGCGCACGCGGCGACCGCCCGGTACCGGCTGCGGGACACCGCCCGGATGGCCGTCAACGCAGGCGTCTCCGATTCCGTCCTGGCACGCCTGTCCGAGCAGCTCACGGCGCTCCTCGCGGACGGCCCCCTGCCGGTGCGACGCATCGAGGAGATCCCCGCGCGCAGAGGCGAACGTGTTGTGGCCATCCGCGTGGCCGTGAAAACCGGCTGGGAGCAAGGTGTGCTGACCTACCTGAACCAGTCCGGCTGCTGGAACGCCGAGCGCCGCGCGTTCGCCCTGACGGCACACGTCCACCCGGGCCTCGACATCGCCTGCAACCCCGACGAGGCCACCCGCGCACTGATGCGGGCCTACTTCCTTCGGTACGGGCCGGCAACGATGCGCGACGCCACATGGTGGTCGGCGCTCTCCCGATCCTCTGTCATCGCCGCGCTCGACATGGCCGACGTCGAATGGCTGGAGGTCACCACGCCCTGGTGCACCTCACCGGCCTACATGGCAGCCATCCACTATGAGCAGTTCCTCGCCGCCGACGCCGCCACCCTCGTAACCGGACTGAACCTGCTCGCGCACGAGGATGTCGCATTCAAGGCGTACTACAAGACCCGAGCCCGGTACCTGGCGGGCCTACCGACGCACCGGGCCTTCAACCAGATCGGTGAAGCGTTACCCACCGTCCTGGTCGACGGCCATGTGCACGGCACCTGGGCGTGGGACCCGCGATCCCGGGCAGTCCGCCCCGAACTCGCAGGTGGCCAACCATCACCCTCGCTGACGCGCAGCCTGTCCAGCGCCGCCGAGACTCTCACCGAGGCCTTGCGCGCCACCTGGCGTAGCCGACACCCGCACGCCGCCCCTCCCGACCCCGACCAGCTCGCCCTGACCTACTGACCGCCGCCCACCACGCGAACACACCGACACGAAAGGTTCCCGTGCGCCCCCTCGCTCCCGACTTCGACCTAAACGACCTGCAGCGCTACGTGGCCACAATGGAGCAGGAACGCGGCTTCTCCGGCCGTACCGTCACCGAACAGGCGCTCCTGCTCGGCGAAGAGGTCGGCGAGCTGTTCAAAGCCGTCCGCAAGCATCAGAACCTCGGCACAGCCGCCGGGTCGGTCGTCGGCACGGTCGACGAGGAACTCGCCGATATTATGATCTTCGTGTGTGCCATCGCGAACCGGCTCGGCATCCGGCTCAACGAGGCCATTACCCGCAAGGAAGCGCTCAACGAAACGCGGGTCTGGGCGTCAGGAGTACCCGCCTCCTGACGGATCGGTGAGGCGGCCGGCCGTCGATGCGGATCGAGATTCTCACGTAGGCAAGCCAGGAGAGGAGATCCTGTGCCCGTAGCCTCCTCGCGCCCCCGCCGCTGACCCCCACACCCGCACCGTCCGTACCCTCCGCCGAGGAACCGCCGCCGGCCAGCTGGCCACCAGCAGCAACGACGGGACCGCCCGGCTGGCAAGCTGCGGGGACGACGGCACGGCCCGGCTGCGGGACGTCCGCCGGCCGGGAGCCGCCAGTCTGTCCGTCACCCTGGTCGGGCACGACACCGGCTGGGCGGCGCTGGCGCCCGACGGTGGGTACAAGTTCGGCGGTGACGTGGCCTGCGAAATCTGGCACGTCATCGGTATGTGCCGATTCGAATTAGGTGAACTCGACGGCTACCTGGACGCTGTGCGGCCGATGCCGATGGAGGCTGTCTTCTGGCCGTTCCCATCGGCATTCGCATCCGTTGCCGCGCTGGGTGACCACCAGCGCACCGCCGGGGGCCAGCACGCGCCAGCATTCCCGGAGAAACGCGACCGGGTCGAAGAGATGTTCGATGATCTCACCGGCGAAGACACCGTCCACACTGGCGGAGCGCAACGGCAGCGGGCGCGAGAGGTCGGCTCGCACCATCGGGATCTGCCAGGACGCCGCCTGGCCGGGCAGGTGGGCGTCCATATCCACCATGACGGTGTGGGCGCCACGCCGACGCAGTTCTTCGCTCACGGCGCGCCCCCCGGCACCCAGATCGACGATCAGGGGCCGGGCGGCCCGGCGCCGCGTCTCCCGCGTCAACAGGTCCACGGCATCCGCCACCCGGCGTGCATGGTAAGCGGTAGCGAGATACTCGGCGACCTGCGTTCCGTCCGCGTAGGAACGTAGGTTCGCGGCGAGGATCGGGTCCATCCCTCTCCCGGGTACTCCTGGTCAGTAAGCGCCCTCACGGCGTACGACGGCGAACAGCGTCCGCCAGAGAATCACAAAGTCCATGGCCAGCGACCAGTTCTCGACATAACGCAGGTCGAGGCGGATCGACTCGTCCCACTCAAGATCAGAACGACCGCTGATCTGCCACAGCCCGGTGAGGCCCGGTTTGACCATCAACCGGCGATGCACGTCGCCCTCGTACTTCGCCACCTCCGACGGCAGCGGCGGCCGCGGGCCGACCAGCGACATACTTCCGTTCAAGACGTTGAACAGCTGGGGCAGCTCGTCCAGCGACCACTTGCGCAGGAAGCGCCCGACCGGAGTCACCCGCGGATCGTTACGTATCTTGAACAGCAGTCCCTCGGAACGCTCATTCTCCTCGCGAAGCTCTTCCAGGCGCGCTTCGGCATCGACGTACATCGAGCGGAACTTGTACATCCGGAACGTGTCGCCACCGCGACCGACCCTGGTCTGCTTGAAGATCGCCGGACCTCGGCTGTTCAGCCGGACGGCGATCGCTATCCCTAACAGTAACGGCGCGAAAATCATGACTGCCCCCAGCGCCAGCAGGCGGTCGACCAGCGCCTTCAAGACCCGCCGGGCACCGGTGAGTTCTGGTTCCTCAATATGGAGGAGCGGTAGTCCGGCCACCGGGCGGATCGAGATACGGGGGCCGGTGACGTCAGTAAGCGCGGAACTCACCAGCACATCGACGTCGCTGCCCTCGAGCGCCCACATGACCTGTCGAAGCATGTCGCTGTCCATCTGCGGACAGATGGCGACGGTCGTCGCCCTGGTCGCCTGGATCGCGGTGTGAAGGCTGTGCAGCGTTCCGACAATGGGAACCCCGAGCAGGTCGAAGCCGCTTCGTTCCGGCAGATCATGACTGTGGCGGCCCGGTGACCGGTCAAGGCAGACCCCGACCACCGACCATCCGGACGTCGGGTCATGGTGGGCCAGGCGGACCAGCGTCGCCGCGGACTCACCAGCACCGACAACCAGCACCCTGTGCAGGCAGCGACGATTACGTCGCATGTGGTGAAGGATGGCGCGCCCACCGGTCCGACCGACAAGCGACAGGATGGTGGCGGTGGGAAACGCAATAAGAATATAGCTTCGAGCAATCTCCAGCTTTGTCGCGTAGGAAATTACCGCGACGCACGCGGTGACCCGGGCCGCCGCGTTCACAACCCGCTTGAACTCCTCCGATCCACCACCGAGGAAACGTCCCTCATAGGCACGCCCGAATGCCATGGACAACGTCCAGGCCAGCGGCAGAACGCCGCTCATCAGGATGTACGGCCACGAGGACTGGACCGGATTGTCACCGAAACGCACAAAAAAAGCCATAACCGCGGCGAGTACGCAGCCTAAAAAGTCGAACACGACGAGAAGGCGGACATACCTGCGCTCCCAGGCAACCTGAGCACGGTAGCCCACCCGTTCCATGGCACCCGTAGCCGCGGAGTCCGGGACCGCGGGCCGACGCCGACGAGGCTGTCTGGCGCCCTCCGGCATGTCGCCGAAGTCGGGATCAGCCTGATCCCAGACGTCGAAACCGCGGACAAGAGGCGCCAAGCCGGCCCCTGTTGATGCCCGAGCGTCATCGGGCATTGTCTCCGTCACTGCCAGCCCCCCAGGACTCGGACACATTCTGACTGTTTGCAATCATAGGACCCCGATCCGCTCAATCAGGGAGCCCGTCAGCGGCACTCCGTCACGACCGGGTGGATGTACCCGCTCGCATCGTCGTGGCCACCGCGAACCAGCACCGATCGCCCCGGGAGCGGCCCCCGCCACGGCCGCCCAGGCTCCGTCGAACACCGTGACGGGCGGGTCGGATATCTGAACTCGATCTCCGGCAGCGCGTGCTCCGTTCCCCGGTACGGCATGGACGCGATCGCGCGGCAGGTCCGACAGGCCGCGGCAGAACCGATCGCGGTGAGTCCAGAAACCCACCCGTTCCAACAGATCGGTAAACCGAGCCGCCGCGTTCCGGCCGCCGTTGTCAGATCCTACGGGAACCGCGAAAGACATGTCGGGCCAACCGTACTGGATTACCACGCGGAAAACCGTACCAATACCACTCGAGAAGCAATCCAGCGACCCCCTTGAGGTTACCGGGGGCGGTCGACGAGGTGACGAGCGCTGAACATCCACGAACTTACGGTGACCAATGGTAGCAGAGAATCACAGCCAACCGCGATCAGTGGCCAAGTTACGCGCCGTAATTGCAGCATAATATGCAGTTTACCCGAAAGATCTCCCCGCCGGCGGATCAGAACGTGACCCGCCCAGCGGAAGAACGGGTACGAGAAGTAGCAAAGATCATCATTCCGCCGGCGGGGGTCTCCACCGCGGCACAGACTCTACGGCAGCGCCGCGACGAGATCCGCGACCGGCTTGCGGACACCGGTGAAGAACGGCGTCTCCAACCGGGTGTGTGCCCGTGCCCGGCTGCCGCGCAGGTGCCGAAGGCAGTCGACGATCCGGTGCAGCTCGTCCGCCTCGAAGGCCAACAACCACTCGTAGTCACCGAGGCCGAAGGCAGCCACCGTGTTCGCCCGGACATCAGCGAACTCCCGGCCCATGATCCCGTGTTCGGCGAGCATACCCCGACGTTCGTAGTCCGGCAGCAGATACCACTCCAGTGACCTGTTAAACGGATAAACACATACGTAGGGCCGGGGATCCTCGCGCCGGACGTAGGCGGGAACATGGTTGCGGTTGAACTCGGCCGGCCGGTGCAGGCCGACCCCGGACCACACCGCGGTCATGCTCCGTCCCAGCGCGCTCTGGCGGAACCGTTGGTAGGTCTCCTGCAACAGATCCGGATCCGGGCTCGTCCACCACAGCAGGAGGTCGGCATCCGCGCGGTAGCCGCTGAGGTCATAGACACCGCGGGTGTAGACGTCCTTGGCCAAGGCCCCGGCGAGCAGGCCTTCCACCTCCGCAATCACGGCGCCGCGGTCCGCGGGCAGCGGGTCCCGCGCCGCAAAGACCGACCAGGAAGTGTAAAGAAGCTCGGCGTTAAGATCGCGTGCGGATGGCGCGTCCGTACGCGCGGCAGTCTCGGTGCTGGTCTGCGCGGAGCCTCCGGCCGTACGGAAAGAATCATGATTATTCGGCTGGCGGCCGCTCGAAGTCTCGGACATGGCCCAATTGTCGCCCAGCCGGAGCCGCCTGACCCGGTGGTGCCAGCACCGCGTCAGTGCCGTCCGCTGGTTCTCACCGCCCGGCGTGGTCCGCCCGCACAGCGTCGTCAGCGCGCAGCACCGCTTCCGCCGCGGCCTCACCAGACCGGATACACGCCGGGATGCCGACCCCGTCGTAGCCGGCGCCGGCTAGCGCGATGCCGGCGGGCAGCGCCCGGCGCGCAGCCGCGGTCCGGTCCAGGTGACCAGGCAGATACTGCGGGAGCGCGTCAGGCCAACGGGTCACCCGGCTGGCCGCCGGGCGACCCGTCAACCCGGTCGTGCTGGCGAGCTCGGCCGCGACCACACCGGCAAGCTCGACAT
This sequence comes from Protofrankia sp. Cj5, assembly GCF_917627405.1. Classification (NCBI taxonomy): domain Bacteria; kingdom Bacillati; phylum Actinomycetota; class Actinomycetes; order Frankiales; family Frankiaceae; genus Protofrankia; species Protofrankia sp. Cj5. The sequence goes on along the minus strand of NZ_CAKJTO010000106.1, from coordinate 9,909 downwards.
CAGCACGCTCCAGGTCACGTACATCACCGGCACGCCCGACGCTGGCCCGCACGATCGTGGCATCCGTACCGGCCGACAGCTGCGGCCACTTCGCGGACATGAACGTGGCCGCCTTGACGACCCCGCCCGCACGCGGCGGCACCAGATAACCGCTGCCGGGCGGTAGCCGCGCTTCACGGTAGAGAAAAGTGATCAGTGCTACCGACGCGTAAGGGACAGCGGCCAACGGTGCGGCGGCGTGCGGCGCCACCCGGGCCAGCAGCGCGCGGGCCACCGGCACGGGTACAGCGATGATCACCGCGTCGGCGTCGATGTCCCACTCGCCCGGCGCGCCGGTACCAACGACGGTGATCCGCCAACCGGCGGTTGTCCGGCTCACCGCGCGAACCGTCGTGCCCAGCAGGATCTTTGCCGCGCTGGCATCGGCGACGGCCGCGGCGAACCGTCCGAGGCCGCCGCGGACCGAGGCGAACACCGGCGCGCCCGTGGGGTCCGCGGGCGCGGTGCGCGCCCGCACCCGGCGCGCTCCGAGCAGCAGCGAACGCTCCTCGGACATGATCGGGGTCAGCTGCGGGACCGTGGCACGCAGGGACATGGCATCGGCCCGCCCCGCGTACACCCCGCCGAGCAGCGGGTCGACGAGCCGCTCGACGATCTCGCGGCCGACCCGCGCACCCACATAGCCGCCGACGGTGGGGTCCTCCGGCAGGGCTGTCCGCGGCAGCACCAGGTCGGCGGCCGCACGGATCAGACCGGCCGGTGAGAGTACCCGCGAGCGGATCAGGCCGATCGCGTCGGTCGGCACGCCGAGCAGGGTCCGCGGCGGCAACGGCCGCAGCCGGCCGGAGATCAGCAACGACGCTGCCGTGGTCGCCGGATGGACGATGTCGTGCCCCAGCCCCACATGGCGGGCGAGGCGCACGGCGTCCGGGACACGGGCGAGGAACGACTCCGCGCCCTCTTCGATGGGGAGCCCCTCGAACGGGGTCGTCCGCAGTTTGCCTCCGACACGGTCACCGGACTCGACCACGGTGATCTCGGCCCGGCCCCGCAGCGCATGCGCCGCGGCCAGCCCCGCGATGCCCGCTCCGACCACGACGACCCGCATGCGGACCCGCTCCTCCCGATCGCGGCCGCCAGCCCGGTGCGGCCGCCGCGAGTCCAGTCTCCCTCCGTACCCGGCGGCCGGTTCAGGCCGCCCCGAGAATGTGCGGTATCAGCACATGCCGGCGACCGACCACA
>NZ_CAKJTO010000106.1:0-8286 GCF_917627405.1 Protofrankia sp. Cj5 | reverse complement strand
ACCAGCTCCGCTGCCATTGCTGATTCGCAAAGCGGATCAGCAAACCCCCAACAACGGCCCACCACAGCGCCCGGGGCCCCCGGATGGTGGCGGAGCCACTATCCGGGGGAGGCCGCATGAACCAGGTCCACGATGTGGGCGAGCACGCCAGGATCGGTCTCGGGCAGCACTCCGTGCCCAAGGTTGAACACGTGGCCGCCGGCCTTGCCACCACGGACGCACACGTCGTGGACCTTGTCCGCCAGGACGTCCGCCGGCGCGAAGACGGCGGCCGGGTCGAGGTTGCCCTGGACCGCACGCATCGGGCCGATCCGCCGGGCGGCCTCGTCCAGCGGGACCCGCCAGTCCACCCCGACGACATCCGCGCCGGCCTCCGCCATGGCGCCGAGCAGTTCGCCGGTGTTCACCCCGAAGTGGATGCGCGGGACGCCGGCATCGGCGAATGCGGCAAGCACGCGCTCGCTGTGCGGAAGCACATAACGGCGGTAGTCGACCTCGTCCAGTACACCGGCCCACGAGTCGAACAGCTGGATGGCGCTGACGCCCGCCTCAACCTGGACCCGCAGGTAGCCGATGGCGATGTCGGCGAGCCGTCCCAGCAGCTCGTGCCACAGCCGTGGCTCGGTGTACATGAGCTGCTTGGTGCGGGCATACGTCCGGCTGGGACCGCCCTCGACCAGGTAACTGGCAAGGGTGAACGGCGCGCCGGAGAAACCGATCAGCGGGATCGGCCCGAGCTCGCCGACGAGCGTGCGGACGGCGTCGGCCACATACGGCACGTCATCGCCGGTGACTGGCCGCAGCCTGCTCAGCGCCGCTCGGTCACGGATCGGATCCGCGACGACCGGGCCGACACCGGCGACGATGTCGATGTTCATACCAATCGCGACAAGCGGCAGGACGATGTCGGAGAACAGGATCGCGGCGTCGGTGCGGAAACGCCGCACCGGTTGCAGAGTGATCTCGGTCACCATGGCTGGATCGCGACAGGAGTCGAGCATGGCGATGTTGGCCCGCAGCCGACGATACTCCGGCAGCGCGCGGCCGGCCTGCCGCATGAACCACACTGGCGTGCGCTCGGTGGGCTCGCCTCGACACGCCCGCAAGAACAGCGCATCGCGCGGTTCGGGCTCTCCAACAGACGCGCCCGAGGTTTCACCCCCGGGCACCGCTACGCAATACATGGACTCGATGGTTGCATGCCGGACGCGCCCGCTGCGCAGACGGCGACCTCAATCGCCGCGACATCGGTCACGCCCCACCAGGGGGGACGAAGCTCTCACGAAGAGTAATGGAAAATGAAGCCCGCGACAACGGCCGTGGCAGGCCTCCCGGTCGCGACTATCTTCGACGTGACGTAGAAAGATGTGGCAGACCGTGAACCGACCTGACGTAGCGGACATCCGCCCGCGGCCGCTCCCCAGCGGATCCGTACCGAGGGGTTACGCCGCGATGGGCACCAACAGGCACCGTGGAGGCCAGGACATGCCAACTGCCGATAGCCCCCGCGGCGAAGAGGGCGACGCGCGGATGCTCGCACCCGCGCGGGTTCTCTCGGTCGCCGAGGCGACGTCCTTCCTCCTCCTGCTGGTCGCGACCGCGCTCAAGTACGGCACCGGCCACCCCGGCGGGGTCCGGGTACTCGGCCCGATCCACGGCGGGCTCTTCCTCGCCTACTGCGCGATAATGATCGCCGTCGCCCGCGACCACCGCTGGCCGGTGTCGAAGACGCTGTTGGCGCTCGGCGCCGCCGTCCTGCCCATCGCTCCCTATGCGGTGGAACGCCGCTGGCTGCGCCCGCCCGTCGCCGGCCGCGTACGGACGCCCGCGGACAGCTCGGCCGCGCCCGCACCGACCGCGCCCGGAAGCACCCCCGCGGCCTAAGAGCGCCCACAATCCACCATTTTCACTAAAAGTATCCACCTGAACACACTTGAACATACACGACACGCCGAGCCCGAATACGTGGCTCTGCGGCTGGTCCGTGCCACCGTCAGGGACGGTCCGAATGGGACGAGAGGGTCCGTGATGTCCACGCGCGCCCTCCTGACGGGACGTGCCCTAGGAGTGGTGTTCGGGTGGAACAGGCCCATGCGGGCGCTGACGGGCTGACCCAGCGGGTGTGCCCCGAGTGCGGCGACACGCGCGGTTTCGAGCAGCCACCATGCGTGGACGGACACGGAATGGACTGTCCTGAACGCGCATGCGTCGACTGCGGAACAGCGCTGTTCGTCGACCCGCGACAGATCGTCGCCAGGCCGGAGCGGACATCCGCGCGAGCGCCGCGCCGGTTCGCTGGCCAGCCGATCCGGCACCGGTCGCGCCATGTCGCCTGACCGGCCGGCCGGCTCTGGCCGGCTCTGGCGGGTCCGGGCCGGTCACCCGGTCGCCCGACCGCTGTCGCGCGCGTACGGTCAGGACGTCCTAACGTGACGTCCATGGGCGCATCGCTGTCTCCGGAGGGCGCGCCGCCGGTCTTCGTGGCCGCCACGTCCGCGCTACGGGACGCGTTGGGGCGGGCTCCGGCAGAGATCACCCTGCATGAGATCCAGGCGCCCGCCAGACTCGCGCCGTATGCGTTCGCCATCGCCGGTGGTCTGTCCCGTGACGACGACGAAGCGGCCTCCGGACGATTGATCCTCCTTCTCGATCCGGCTGGGCACAGCGCCTGGGAGGGCACCGCGAGGTTCGTCTGCTATGCCCGAGCGGCCGTCGACACAGAGATCGCGATAGACCCGTGCCTGCCCGAAGTCGCCTGGTCGTGGCTGTGCGAGGCGCTGGAGGCGAATCATGCCGCATACCGTGCGCTGGGCGGCACCGTGACCATCACGAACTCGCGGCGGTTCGGTGTTCTCGCGGCGGACGGTCACAGCTCGGACGTGGAACTGCGCTGCTCATGGTCACCGGACTGGGCCGAGACGACCGGTGCCGCTGGCCGCCGTGGCTGGCGGCCAGCGGAGGCCGTGGCCCAGCTGCACGCCTTCGCGGACCTGCTCACCGCCATGGCCGGCCTGCCACCGCGGCTCTGCGGAGTCGTGCCCCTGCCATCCCGCCGCGGCTGAGCAGTCCCCGCGAACCCAGCCGAATTTATGATCATGGCAGTTATCTTCGTCACTTTTCCCAAGGCACAGTCGAGAACTCTCCGTACTTAAATGGATACTAACAGTGCAATTAATCGCTCAACTCGAGGCCGATCACGAACCCACACCGATTTAGTCGGGCCGCGTCCGCCCGAGCGCCCTGCTCATCGCCTGCTTCGGACGTACGATCGCCGATCGTGACGTCGACGGTTCCGGATTCATCGCACCAGCAAAACCAAGATCCCGGTGGCGGCGCGGAGCACACTCGGCCGCTCTTGGAGCCGTCCGAAGGCATCCCCCCCGTCATCGTCGATGAGGCGTCGCTACATGCGGCCGCGGCACGGCTGGCCGCCGGGAACGGCCCGGTGGCCTTCGACGCCGAGCGGGCATCGGGGTATCGCTACAGCCAGCGGGCCTATCTGGTCCAGATCCGCCGCCGTGGATCCGGCACCCACCTCATCGACCCAGTCGCGCTGCCCGACCTCGTCCGCATCCAGCAGGCCGTCGGTGACGCCGAGTGGGTGCTGCACGCCGCCAGCCAGGACCTGCCCTGCCTGGCCGAGCTCGGTCTGCGTCCGGGCGCGCTGTTCGACACCGAGCTTGCCGGCCGGCTGCTCGGTTACGAGCGGGTGGGACTAGGGATCATGGTCGAAAAAGTGCTGGGTTTTTCCCTCGAGAAGGGACACTCAGCGGCCGACTGGTCGACCCGGCCGTTACCAGAACCGTGGCTGCGCTATGCCGCGCTCGACGTCGAACTTCTCATCGAGCTGCGCGACGCGCTGCACGGCGAGCTTGCGGCCCAGGACAAACTGCGGTTCGCCCGCGAGGAGTTCGCCGCGATCGCCGCGGCTCCCCCCCGTGAGCCACGACCGGAGCTGTGGCGGCGCACCAGCGGGATCCACCGGGTTCGCAACCGTCGCCAGCTCGCCGCGGTCCGTTCGATGTGGACGACCCGGGACCGGATCGCCCGCGAACGGGACATCGCTCCCGGCCGGGTGCTGCCAGACAGCGCGATCATTGACGCGGTCCTCAACAACCCCGCCGACGTCGAGGCCCTGACCCGGCTACCGATCTTCTCCGGCCCACGGCTGCGCCGCAACGCGCGGACCTGGCTCACCGCGCTGCGGGAAGCCGCCAGCCTGCCCGAGGACACGCTGCCGCCGGCGGTCGCGCCCGGGGGTGACGGGCTACCGCCGCCGAACCGCTGGGCCGATCGTGATCCGGTGGCGGCAGCCCGGCTCGTCCGGGTACGCGCCCAGCTGGGCGCCATCGCCGCCGAGCGGAGCATGCCGGTGGAGAACCTGTTGGAGCCGGCCCTCGCCCGCCGGCTCGCCTGGTCGCCACCGGCGGCACCCGCATCGGTCGAGATCGTCGCGGAGCTGCTGCGCAAGGGCGGCGCCCGGCCATGGCAGGTGGAGCTCACCGCCAGCCCGATCGCGAGCTGCCTGTCGGCACCGCCAGCACCGCCAGAGCGGCTTGACGAACCTGCGCCGCGGCGGGATCCGGCCGCGTCGGCCGACGGCGGCACCGGATAGGGCAGCAGCACCGGATAGGGCAGCAGTAGCACCGGATGGGGCAGTAGCACCGGATGGGACGCGGCAGGCCCAAGGCCCCGCTTCGCGGTCAGCTCGGCGGAGCGGGGTATGGGGTTACCCATGAGTAACAGAGTGCCGTAGGCTTCGGTGTGCCGGCAACCACGTCGGCACCGGCTTTGTCCGGGTCTCGCGCAGAGCCGAAGACGGTGCGATCGCTTTTCACGATCATTTTTTGCCACCGCCGGAGGCCGAAGTCGCCGCAATGCTGTCAGGAGGCACAGGTGTTCCTAGCTGCCCGGGACTCCGTCCGCGACGTCGTGTTCGTCGACGGTGTCCGCACCCCCTTCGGCAAGGCAAAGGGGGTCTATGCTGAGACACGCTCGGATGATCTCATCGTCAAGGTCATCCGTGAGCTGCTGCGACGCAATCCGTCGCTGCCGGCCGAACGGATCGACGAAGTGGCGATCGCGGCCACCACGCAGATCGGTGACCAGGGCCTGACCATCGGCCGGACCGCGGGCATCCTGTCCGGTCTGCCGCGGTCCGTGCCCGGTTACGCCATCGACCGCATGTGTGCCGGGGCGGTCACGGCGGTCACGACCACCGCGTCGGCCATCGCCATCGGCGCCTACGACGTCGCGATCGCGGGCGGGGTCGAGCACATGGGCCGCCACCCGATGGGCGAAGCTGTCGACCCCAACCCCCGTTTCGTCTCCGAACAACTGGTCGACCTATCCGCGCTGGTCATGGGGCAGACCGCGGAGAACGTCCACGACCGCTACCCGAAGATCACAAAAGCACGGGTGGACGCCTACGCGCTCGCGTCCCAGCAGAAGGTGGCCAAGGCATACGCGAACGGCTGGATCCAGCCTGATCTGGTCCCGGTCGCGGGCCGGCACGCCGAAAGCGGCTGGGAGCTGGTGACAGCGGACGAACCACCCCGCCCGGACACCACGGTGGCGGGGCTCGCCGGTCTGAAGACCCCGTTCCGCCCCCACGGCCGGGTGACCGCGGGGAACTCGGCCGGCATCAACGACGGCGCGACCGGATGCGTGCTCGCCGCCGCGGACGTCGCCGAGGAACTCGGCCTCACGGCGAAGATGTCGCTGGTCGGTTTCGGCTTCGCCGGAGTCGAGCCCCACGTGATGGGGATCGGGCCGATCCCGTCCACCCAGAAGGCCCTGGCCCGCACCGGCCTGTCCATCGACGACATCGGCCTGTTCGAGCTGAACGAGGCCTTCGCTGTCCAGGTGCTGGCCTTCCTCGACCACTTCGGCATCTCCGATGACGACCCGCGGGTGAATCCCTACGGCGGCGCGATCGCCCTGGGGCATCCGCTGGCGGCCAGCGGCGTGCGGCTGATGACCCAGCTCGCCCGCCAGTTCGCCGAGCACCCAGAGGTCCGTTACGGGCTCACCGCCATGTGCGTGGGCCTCGGCATGGGCGCGACGACCATCTGGGCGAACCCGCACTTCGGCACCGCCGCGAACACCTCGCAAGCGGCTGACCGGACAGGAGAGGCAGCATGACCTCGACCGACACGCCGGCCCTGGAGTATCCGGGCGAAGTGGTGACGCAGGCTCACGTCCGCTATGTGACGCTGCCTGACGTGGCCGGGCCGATCGCGCTCATCACCCTGGACAACGGCCTGGACCACACCCGGCCGTCGACCTTCGGCCCCGCCGGGCTACGCAACCTGCTCGCCGCCATGGACGAGATCGAGACGCACGCCCCGGCTGTGGCGGCCATCGCCGTCACCGGTAAGCCGTTCGTCTTCAGCGTCGGCGCCGACCTGTCCTTCCGGACCTCCTTCACCGATCCGCAGGCTGTCCGGCCCGCCATCCACGCGTTCAGCGAACTCGGGCACGCGGCGATGCGCCGGATCGGTGCGGGCCGTTTGCACGGCCGCAAAGTGCCCACCTTCGCGCTGGTCAACGGTGCGGCGCTGGGCGGCGGCCTGGAACTGGCACTGCACTGCGACTATCGGGCCGTGTCCGCGGCGGTCCGGACGCTCGCCCTGCCCGAGGTCTTCCTCGGGCTGGTACCGGGGTGGGGCGGAACCCAGTTGCTACCGAATCTGGTCGGCGCGGACACCGCGGTCACCATCGCCGTCGCGAACCCGCTGAGCCAGAACAGGATGCTCAACGCCGGTCAGGCGGCCGAGCTCGGCCTCGCGGACGTCCTGCTGGAACCGGCGGACTTTCTGGAGGAGGCACTGCGCTGGGCCGGCCGGGTCATCCGCGGTGAGATCGACCCGGCGGCCGCGCGGACGCCGGTGCGGCGCGGCCAGGCCTGGGCGGACGCGGTCACCCGCGGCCGTGCCCTGGCTGACGCCAAGCTGCACGGCGCGGCACCCGCGGCATACCGTGCGCTGCAACTGATCGAGCTCGCCGAGACCGCCGACCTCGACGCTGGTCTCGCGGCCGAGGCTGACGCGCTCGCCGACGTCGCGGTCACCGAGGAGCTGGTCGCCAGCCTCTACGCCTTCGACCTGGTGCAGAAGCGGGCGAAGCGCCCGGTCGGCGGTCCGGACAAGGCGCTGGCACGCCCGGTCACCAAGGTTGGTGTGGTTGGCGCCGGCCTGATGGCGAGCCAGCTCGCGGCGTTGTTCGCCCAGCGTCTGGAGGTCCCGGTCGTCCTGACCGACATCGACCAGACCCGCCTCGACGCCGGTGTGGCCGCCGTCCACGCCGAGATGGACAACCTGCTGGCCAAGAAGAAGCTCTCCCCGGACAGGGCGTCCCGGCTGAAGGCAAGCGTGACCGGCTCGCTGACCAAGGATGTGTTCGCCGATGCCGACCTCGTCATCGAGGCCGTGTTCGAAGATCTCGCGGTCAAGCGGAAGGTGCTGGCCGAGCTGGAGGCGGTTGTCAGCCCGACGGCCCTGCTGCTGACCAACACCTCGGCGCTGTCGATCAGCGCGATGGCCTCGGAGCTGACGCATCCGGAGCGGGTAGCCGGGCTGCACTTCTTCAACCCGGTGGCCGTGCTGCCGTTGGTCGAGGTGGTACGAGGCAAGCAGACCGATGACGCGGCGATCGCGACCACCCTCGCGGTTGTGAAGAAACTCAAGAAGAACGCGGTACTCACCACCGACACTCCGGCGTTCGCCCTCAACCGCCTGCTCGTCCGGTTCATGGACGAAGTGCTCGGCGCGATCGAGAACGGTACCCCCCCGGCCAAGGCCGACCAGGCACCGGAACCCCTCGGCCTGCCGATGTCCCCGCTGGCGTTGCTTGAGCTGGTCGGCCCGCCGATAGTCCTCCACGTCGCCGAGACCCTCCACGCCGCCTATCCCGACCGCTTCGGCAAGCCCGAGGGCCTTGCCCGGCTGGTCGCCGCCGGCCGGGCCAACGTCCACGCGGGGACGGGAGACTCACGGAAGATCGACCAACAGGCGGCTGAGCTCCTGCGGGTCCAGACCGGCGGTGACACCCCGGTACTGACCGGTGAGCAGGTGCGGGAGGCGGCGCTGGCCGCACTCGCCGAGGAGATCCGCATCCTGCTCGACGACGGCGTCGTCGCCGAAGCCGCCGATGTGGACCTGTCCCTGATCCTCGGCGCCGGGTGGCCGTTCCACCTCGGTGGCATCACGCCTTACCTGGATCGCACCGGTATCAGCGAGAAGGTCACCGGCCGTCGTTTCAGCCCACCGGGCGTCGCAACCATTT